>JAATGF010000125.1 GCA_015654795.1 Bacteroidales bacterium | reverse complement strand
GTGGGACTACTATATAACTAATTGTACAATATTGAATGTGAGGGTATTGTAAAATGGATTATTGTTAAATTGAGCCAATGAATTAGTTATCTGTTTTGAAGTTCGATTTCAAAATCGAGAGGACTTAGTAGTTGGGAAAAGGTAAATAAGGTTTTTTTCCCGCGCTTTGTATCTCTGTACCTTTGCGTGAACATTTTCCTACCGGACGGAAAAACCTTATTTTCTGAATCTCTTTAACCTCTTAGTAGAGCAGAGGTTATCCTTCTCAATCCCTAACCTTATTCCCTTATTTCATGTTGTTTAATAAGGTTTGGTTTTTTTGTTGATATCAAACGACTAAGAGAGGTTTTTTGAATTAAGTAAGGTTTTCACAAATATCTGTTATTTATTAGCCTACTGCTGCGACAAATGTTACAGAAACATTACATAAACCTTATAGGAGTCTTACACAAAGCATTAAGAAGGTATGGCTAAAATAAAGAGAAATGTCGATGATGAATGCGATGAAGAAAAATTCACCGGACCGATTGATACAAACGCTAAACAAAAATAATATTTGTCTGTTATTTATCTCTATACGCGGATCGGTTTAATAAAAGATATTCACAGCTCTTTTGCTTTTGGACAATGGGCACATTATTCAACAGATCAGTATTTTGCATAATAAAAAGCAGCTAAGAAAAATTGCTGGCGAATTTCGGTTGTGATCAGGATTTTCCTTTTTCAAATACACTTGTAATCCCGCAGATTTTTTATCAGCTTTACTGTCAGAACGTTCACCGTAAAAACATCCTGGAAATATGAATAAATCATTGGTTTTTCTGCTCTTTTCAATTTCGATTTTTATCGTGAAACCATCCTTTTCGCAAGATACACTTCCCATCAGAGGACTTTGTATTGCCGTACCCGAACCGGCAAAAATTGAATCTTTTATCAAATTCATTAATGAAGAATTGGTCCCCCGAACAATTAATACCCTGATTCTCCGTATTGATTATGGTTATCAGTTCGAAAGTCACCCCGAATTGCGTGATAAGCAGACACTTTCGAAAGTTGATATAAAGAAATTGGTGGATGCTTGCCGTAAAAATAAAATTAGGATTATCCCTCAGCTCAACCTCCTTGGACATCAATCTGGAGGCAACAGAGTTAACAATTTGCTTCGTGTATATCCAGGATTTGACGAAACTCCGCATATAAAAATGCCCGAAAAGTATGAATGGCCTAATGCTGACGAACTGTATTGTAAAAGTTATTGTCCGCTTCATCCCGGCGTTCATAAAATCGTCTTTGATTTGGTCGATGAAATTTGTGATGTATTTGAGACAGATACTTTTCACGCCGGAATGGATGAGGTTTTTTATATAGGCGATGATAAATGTCCGCGATGTTCGGGAAAAGATAAAGCCGAATTATTCGCCGGCGAAGTGAATCTTATCCGCAATCATCTGGCCGAGAAAAATCGCAGGCTCTGGATCTGGGGCGACAGGCTTATTGATGGGAAAACCACAGGAATGGGAATGTGGGAAGCAAGTATGAACAACACAGATCGTGCCATTGATCTGATATCCAAAGATGTGATGATCTGCGACTGGCATTACGAACGGCCTGATCAATCGGCTGTTTATTTTGCAACCAAAGGATTTAACGTGATCACTTGTCCCTGGCAAAAGCCGGATGTCGCTGTCAGACAGACACAAGACATGTATCGTTTCAGGGCTTCAGTAACTCCCGAAATGAAGGATCGGTTTCAGGGAATGATACAAACAATATGGACAGGAGCAGGCGACTTTATGGATGAGTTCTATGGACGAAAGATCAATAACAGGAATGGCATAAATATGCAGGCCAAATGTTTTAACGCAATGTTTGGAGAGATTCAAAAACAAAATGGAAGAATAGAAAAAATAAAGAAATAATAGATGCAGACACACGATATGCAAACTAAGAAAGGTGATTCAGAGCCTTAGGCGCTGTCATCTAAAACAAAATAGCCACGCTGATATTTATATTTTCGGATTTTGATTTCTCAATCACAGCTATTTCATCAACTGTAGCTTTAAATTTATTTCATTCAGGTCCATACAACATTCAATATTACCATATTCCTGTAGTCGTCTTAAGGTATCAATGATAGAATCATCGGTAAATTTTACAGACTCTTCAACATACCTTCGCGCATTTAGTTCTTTCTTCAATTTCTCGAAAGTAAAGAAAGTTTCATTATCAAAATCGGATTCCAAATTGTACAATGTAGTAAATACATCATAATCATCGTTATTCCAATACGAAGGTGAATGAACCTTTTTGTTGATTTTAAAAGTACCTTCCAGGTTATGTTTAAAACACTCCCACTCCCTTTTTTTCTCAAGCGTTGTTTTCTCTGTCATTTTTGCTGGTTTTAAAATTATTTAATCAGTCGGTTATATATTGATAACAACATTGCAAATAGAAAGAAGTAACAAAAGATTCGATGATCTGCGCTTCAACGAAGTTACAAAATTAATATTGCAAAAGCTCAAAATTATTGCAATATTTTTAATTTTTCTTTAACTTGTCAACTAAACTTCAAACACTTAACAACATTGAATTATGTGTTAATGATTCCCTATAATAATTATTCAACGAAACAGTATTTTTCCAATTGATATTTTCAGGGTAAAACCATGTCGCTCATGCTTTTCGTAAACGATATATAGTCGTTAACCGATGTTCCGGTTTGGGTCGAACATTTGCACTGATCAGTATTTGCCTTAATCTATTTTACAGTCAGTCTGAATGGAAAAGATTCTTTAGAAAAAATGAAGACAAAATTAAAGATTAAGGTTGTGTAACGAAACAAAATGGTTTTTTTATTGCTACATTTCGAAATTATACCAAAGTAAGAAACTTGGAAATCTCTATTCCGAAGCTTTATTTATATGTCTGAAAATCAATTTTATATAAAACAATTGCGTTTAGTATTTATTTTTTCGTTCGTATTCGGCTGCAGCAATCAACCAAACGGTAAGATAATTAATATCGAAAAAAAGGCCATTCTTGAGCCTGATTATTCCGAAATTACAATACCTCCCAATATTGCTCCGCTGAACTTTGTTGTTAAAGAAGCAGGATCGGCATATTTCATAAAATTCTCTTCTTCAACCGGAACTGAATTAGAAGTTTCTTCGCGTGTGGGGATAATCCATATTCCTGAAAAAGGGTGGCGTAAAATGCTGAAAAACAATATTGGAAAAGAAATTAAGGTCGATATTTACACAAAGAGCGAGATTGGTCAGTGGTCAAAATTTAGTACAATAACCAATAAGGTTGCGATAGAAACGATAGATCCATATTTGTATTACAGGCTTGTGTTTCCGGGCTATGAAAGCTGGACCGAATTGAGTATCAACAGGCGCAACCTTGAAAGCTTTGAAACTAAATCACTGATCGAAAATAGTGTTGTCGATGAAAATTGTGTGAACTGCCACTCGTTTAACAATGGAAAAACAGACGATTTTCTCTTTCATATGAGGGGGTCCATGGGTGGAACTTATTTCCATTCAAAAGGAGAGTTTAAAAAAATAAACCTGAAAACCAAAGAGATAAAGAATGGCGCAGTTTATCCACGCTGGCATCCTTCAGGTAAATTTGTTGCATTTTCATCCAATAAAATCACTCAACGTTTTCATGCTGCCGATAATAAGAAAGTCGAAGTAACCGATCTCGAATCATCGCTTGTTCTTTATGATGTGGCGAAAAATGAGATAATGGACATTAAATTGACGGATAAAGATAAGTTTATGGACACTTATCCCGAATGGTCGCCAGGAGGTAAATATCTTTATTTCTGTCGGGCTGCTCAGATCGGACAAAACTATGATTATAAGCAGATAAAATACAATTTATGCCGTGTTTCTTTCGATGCCATAAAACGAACCTTTGGAGAAGTTGAACTTGTTTTTGATGCAATCCAGGTAAATAAAAGTGTCGCATTTCCGCGAATCTCTCCTGATGGCAGATTTCTTGTAATAACTGTGGCAGATTATGGTTGTTTTCCAATCTGGCATAAAGAGGCCGACCTTTATTCTGTAGATCTGTCAAATTTAAAGGTAATCCCGCTTGATCTTAATAGTGAATATACCGAAAGTTATCATTCATGGTCTTCAAATGGCAGGTGGTTGATATTTAGCAGTAAACGTGGAGATGGCTTGACGGCGAGGCCATACATCGCCTACATTGATAAAGACGGGTTTTCGAAAAAACCATTTATTTTGCCACAAGAAGATCCTGAGTTTTACCAACGCTTTTTAAAGAGCTTTAATATTCCCGAATTTTCAACGATTGAAATTAAGCTGAATCCCGGAGAGATTAGGAATTTGGCCAAAACTGAAGCGACTCAGGCCAAATGGTCTAAAAACTAATTTTCACCATGTTATCTATGAGATTGATTATGAATCGAATTAAAACAAATAAAGAGCTTTTATTTTCATTATTGCCATACCTGGTATTTTTAACAGGTTCGCTCATTTATTTTGGATTTTTTGTCGACTACATCTTATTTTACCAGGAGAAATCCGCTCTTTTTATTTCCTCGTCCGATTTTCTGGTTGAAAATCTTCACCAACCGGGAGGTCTTCTTATATACTTTGGGAAATTCTTTTCGACATTTTTTTATTATCCGTTTGTCGGTGCAGCAATCGTTTCGGTTATTCTTACCCTCACGATACTAACAATTTCAAAGACAATCAGCTTTTTAAGTGGAAAAGCCGTTGTAATCCTCCCTTTTATAATTGGGGCGGTCCTTTTCTATCTGCAATCCAATTATCGTTTTTTACTTTTCAACAATCTTGGATTGTTACTTCAGCTGGCTCTCTTCCTGCTGTCAATTAAATATTTAAAATTTCTGAAGGGATGGGTTCCCGTGTTAATAGCTCCGTTTTGGTTTTTTGCTACGGGTGGTTTCGCCTGGATTTTTTCTCTATTGCTAACATTTAATTTTGCTTTTGAAAAATCCCGGGAAGGATGGATTAAAGTTATCTTGTTATGGTGTTTGAACCTGATAATATTTTATATCTCAAAAGAATTCTTGTTTTTTCAACCTGGGAAGGTGTTATTGATGTATCCGTTTTCGGAACAAAATACAGGATCACAACAAGTTTTATTCCTTGCTATCGCCGGTATTGCTTCAATTCTTCCAGTAATAGCAAAAATTAAGTTCAATTTGTTTACTAAATTTAAAGTAACTGCGCTTGTCGGAGGTCTTACTGCATCAGCTCTTATTATCATTGCCCTGGTTACTATTGGAATAAAACAATTTGATAAAAAAGACAAACAGTATTTTCATGTGGAGAAACTGTTTTATGAGAATAAGTTTGATGAAATAATTAATTATAATCTGACGAATCCGTCAAACAATATATTGACAATATTCCTGAATAACATTGCGTTATGCGAAACGAATAAACTAAATGATTTGCTTTTCAATTTTAGGCAGAGTCCGGATGGTAATACGCTCTTCTTGAAATGGGAGATGGTGAGCGAGGTACTTAAACGTGGAGGCTATTTTTATTACACGATTGGTATGGTGAACGAGGCACACCGTTGGGCTTACGAGAATATGGTAATGAAAGGACTTTCGCCTGAAGGGTTAAAAATGCTGATCCGGACTGAATTGATAAATGGTAATTACAAAATGGCAGCCAAATATATTGCGTTGTTAAAGAATACATTTTTCTATAAGAATGAAGCTGCAACTTTTGAGAAATTTCTTTTTAATGATTCTAAAATAACTGCTAATCAAAAACTTGTGGAAAAACGGCAAGATAAAATTAAAACTGATTTTTTTTCAATTACAGATGAACCAAACATTAATGTTGAAAGAAGTCTGGCTTCTGATACGCTGAATAAAAAGGCTTTCGAGTATAAAATGGCATTTCACTTATTAAAGAAAGATTATCGGGGTATTGCAGCGCTGCTTCCAAAATTGCAAGAGCTCGGCTTTAATAAAGTACCGGCTTTGTTAGGTGAAGCTGCAGTTGCATATGCTACATTAAATTCAAAACCGTTACCTAATTTAGGAAGACTTTCAATCGATCCGCAAACCGAACCTCGGTGGATGCAGTTTCTTCAGACCTTTCAGGCAAATGGCAATAACCTTAAGACTGCCGAACCTGCCCTGCGAAATAATTTCAGGAACACTTTCTGGTATTACTCGTTTTACTTGTAGTATTCTATTTAAAAATCCGACCTTATATATTTTTCTGCGCAACAAAAAAAGCCTTGTAACGATTAATAATACAACACATTATCACATTTTTACGCAACAGTTACGTAACAAATAAATTTTCCATTTTGTTGCGTAACTGTTGTGTAAAATTATTGTATTTAATTGTAATACAATAATATACAGGACCATTTCTGTTGCATTAAAAAATACAGGGGGAATAACCAGAAATTCGCATTCTGCTTCATATTTGACAGAAGAGCTATCATTTGTTTCTTAAATGAACGACCTCGTCGCAAGCAGATGAAGTAATTTATCCTGATACCAATCAATTGAATGTAAAGTCATAACGAAAAAGGCCGGCAATATTTTTGCCGGCCTTTTCATGTGACTTAATTAATAGGTTAAAATGTAGAGACGTTGCATGCAACGTCTCTACATGAATCGTTAATAACCTGGATTTTGTACCAATTGTGGCGCTTTGTTCATTTCTTCACGCGCTATTGGGACCCAATAAAACTTTTTATCGTTAAACATTCTCTCATCAGCTTTATCTGCTTTATTGTAAATCCATTTGGTAAAGCCATTATCGTAATGCTCAACCCTCATACTATAAATATTTTCGATGACCTGTTCAGCAATCATCCAGCGACGGATATCGTAGAAACGATGGCCTTCAGCGAAAAACTCAATATTTCTCTCGTCATGAACGAATTGACGGGCAGCAGCCTGGTCTGTAGTTACCCTGCCCGGAAGACCTGCACGGTTTCTAACCAAATTCATGGCAGCAATACCATTCTGGAGGTCTGCTCCACCCAGTTCAATACAAGCTTCGGCATAATTCATCAAGATTTCAGCATATCTGAATTCTACCCAGGAATTTGTATTAGCGTAATATTGGCCTACTGTTGCCGGATCCAGTAATTTTCTGATGTTATAGCCAGTCTTTTGCCCATTCCACGCCTCAATCAAGCCTTGGCGGGTATCGATTCCGCTTTTATAAGGAACAGCATCTCCGACAGCATGAAAGTAATAACCGGTTTGTACTTTGTTATCCGGTTCTAATCCTGCTGCATCAGAAGGTCTTTGTTGCCATGGAGCTCCGTCATAAAGAACACAGGCATAAAAACGAGGCTCGCGACCGTTATAAGGATTACGATTAGGATCAGCGGCCAATTCGGCCGCAGTTGCAGTACGTAGGTCATTATCGCCCGGGGTATATTTGTCCCACTGAAATTTAGTACCGTCAGCCATTTCAAACCTTCTAACTGATGCCTCTGTTGGGTCGTTGTTACCCCAGTTGTGGTAACCGTTTGGACCACACCAAATATTTGCCTGATTATTGTTGCCTCCCGTAAGCGGAAATTGAATGCCCCAAATGGTTTCGCTGTTCCATGCACCCTTTTGATTGAAAATGCTAAAATAGTTATCAGCATATTTCTGAACATCGGCAGCAGTTAGTGGTGATGGTGGTTCGCTTGTGGTCCCTACCAGCGAAAAAGTCCCATATTTGCCATCCATAACATCCTTGGCTGCATCACGCGCTTGTGTTAACAAATCAGTCTGGCTACCTGCAGGGAAAGAAATCAAGGTATTGCCGGCCTGTTCGGTCCAGCCACCATTGGTTAATTTACTTGCACAGAAAAGCAGTACTCTCGATTTTAAGGCCGCTGCTGCTGCCTGAGTCGCGCGTCCCTGCTCTATTCCGGATGCCGGTAAATTGTCAATACAACTCTGAATGTCTTTCAGTATAAAATCAAGCGTTTCTTTAATCGTTGACCTTTTAAGCGTACTATAATCTTCATCCAGTTTATAGGGTGTATCTTTAAGCACTGCACCACCATAAACCATCATTAATGTTGAATAATCGTACGCCCTGATAAAATAGGCTTCCCCTTTTATCTGTTTCTTCAACGCTTCCTGTGGTATAGTTGTCGTAGGAACCGGATCTATACCAGCAAGAATCCTGTTGACATCCTGAATATTCTTATAAAGATTATTCCAACGCAAATAACCACCTTTATCGTCATCTGCAAAAACTCCAAGTCGGTCAGGACTCAGCGTTCCCTTTAGCATGTCATAGTTAGCCGGACGATGGATACAAAGCAATTGATCGGTACCGCTAGCTAAGAGATCTTCGCGCATTCCCAAAATGCCATTATTGACGTCTCCACCCATCCTGTCATAGCATTTGCCCAGGTATGCATTTACAATATTAATATCCGCAAATACAACTTTTTCACTATACGTATCAACGGCAGACTTGTCAAGTACATTTTCTTTGCAGGCTGCCAAACTGAGCAGAAGCAATGCTATTGCCGTTATATTTAAAAATATTTTTTTCATATACTTACTATTTACAAGTTATAAAAATTTATTAGAAAGTAATATTAGCGCCAATAGCAAATGTTTTCATCGTAGGATATACTCCCGGGTTATTTGTTTCTGGATCCCACTTCCTGGTAGCGCTCCAAATTAATGCCAGGTTATTGCCTGACAAGTAGATACTTGCTCTTGCCAAACCAATTCTCGAGTAGTATTTCTGAGGAATTACATAATTTAATACCACGTTTTTCAATCGGCAGTAGGCTGTATTTTGCATCCAGTAAGTATTCATATTAACATCTGGAGACCAGTAAAGATCATCGCGGTTATAGGCTCTTGCAATGTTGGTAACCGTGTTGGTAGGTGTCCAGCGATTGTCATATTGCCATTGATAATAGTTACCGGCTTCACCGCGACGATTGTCGTATTGGCTGTTTTTCATAAATTTGCCCTGGCCTTGAATCTGCACGGTCAAAGTGAATGCTTTATAAGCCACGGCTAAGGTAGCTCCATAAAAAGTTTCAGGGGCATCAACCTTATCAAGTAAAATCTTGTCATCACCGTCAATTTTTTTATCGCCCGATACATCCCTGAAAATTACATCACCTGGTTTTGCTCCCGTCATGTGGGGTGTTGCATCAACCTGTGCCTGATCTTTAAAGATTCCAATGGCATCATACATTAACCATGCTAAATTTGAATGCCCGGTAAGTTGTTGCCATGGCACCGCCCTCTTAGCTTCGTCCATAAACACGACTTCGTTATGATTATAGCTGAAATTAGCGGTTAAGTCAACGCGTAAATCTTTGTTAATGGCTTTATGGTAACCGCCTTCGAGTTCAAATCCACGGTTGTCAACAATACCAATGTTTTGTTGTGGCAACGATAAACCTGTATAGCTAGGAACCGAAGCATCTTTGGTTACCAGGATTCTGTCCCTTCTTTGATAGAAGAATTCAGCATTCAAATGGAACATATCATTCTTAAATTTTGAATCGAACCCAAGATTATAAGATGTTTGTCTTTCCCATGTAATATATGGATTGGCAATAGTTGGCGGGCCAACTACGGTCTGTATCGCGCCTTCGGTACCAAATGTCATACCGTTACCAATGGCATATTTATCCATGTATTGGAAAGGATTCCCGGGGTCATTACCCATTTGACCAATAGAGGCCCTAAGTTTAAAGTAGTTAACAAACGACAAATTGGTTTTCCAGAAATCTTCTTCCGAAGCACGCCATCCTACCAATAATGCGGGGAAATAACCCCAACGGTCAGATGTAGGGAACTTAAGCGAACCATCAGCGCGGAATACAAGTTCAGCAAGGTATTTTCCTTTATAGTCGTATGAAGCACGGCCCATATACGATTTACGGCCATAGATGGTAGCAGTTCCTTCTATTTTCTGATCTTTGGCATTACCTGCATCCATGGTTTGAATAACGGGCGAAATATAATATTTGCGATATGCCTGGAAATAATTAAAGTCACTTTGGTACTGTTCGAAACCAGCAAATAACGAGATAGTATGATCGCCAAATGTTCTATTATAATTGGCATTGATCAGGATCGTTTGGTTGATGGTACGTTCATACCTTTCAGTGTTTTCTGGTGATGAAAGTCCCCTCAAAGTCGGAGTTAATGGCATTGACGTTATAAATCCGTCAGCACCCATTGTAGCCTGATCCCAGTTTGGATAATATAAGGTCCATGGCTGATAGAATGCCTTGTTGTAATAATTAGTCAGGTCATAATTGTAACTACCTGTAAACGAAAGCCCTTTAATAAATGGAACTAAAACCGTTGCATTAAATGTGCTCAACATCCTGTAGGTTTTCTGGTCATTTTTTCCGGCATCTAAGGTGGAAGTTTCCACTGGGTTATCACCGTACTCGATGTCAGGTCCAGGTTCTCCGGTTGGCCAGAATGACCAGGTTGTAGGAAGCAACCGGGTCGACTGACCGACAATAGCATCCGCGCTCTTGTAAGGATATGTTTTGTCTGTAAGAAATCCGGCAAGTTCAACACCTGTTTTCAGCCAATCGGTAACCGGCATTTCCAGTTTAGTTCTGACGTTGTATTGTTTGTATTTGGTCGATGATGCCTTGTACATGGCATCGTCAGTTTTATATCCAAAAGAAACATAGTATTTCATCCCTTTGGAACCTCCGTCGAGCGTAATGTTATGTCTTGTTGTAGTAGTCCAATTTTTAATCAGGTCACCATACCAGTCAGTATTGGGATGTCGCCATGGATCTTTACCGTTTTTGTAAAGCTCGATGTCGGCATCTGAATACGTGCGTTCTGAACCCTTAGCAACCTGGTATTCCGAAAGCATCGTAGCATATTCGGCAGCATCGGTAACTTCAGGAATCAATGTAGGGGTCATAAACCCTTCATAAAATTGATAGTTCAAACGAGGCTTGCCTTCTTTTCCTGATTTGGTTTTGATAAGAATGACACCATTAGCAGCTTGTGCTCCATAAATTGCGGCTGATGCATCCTTCAAAACAGAAAGGCTTTCAATATCGTTAGGGTCAATTTCATCCATCGATCGTCCGGGTACTCCATCAATAACTACCAATACCTGAGGAGTAACTTTAACATCATTTGACAAACGGGTTGTACTACCGTCTGTGTTAACAGTTGTTCTACCACGAACCTGGATTCTTGGAGTGCCCTGTCCTGGTTCACCGGTTGTTTGCATAACTGTTGTTCCGGGGATCAAACCTGAAATGGCATTTGAAACATTCATTGCCGGAATTGCTGTTAATTTGTCACCTTCAACAGACGCAACGGCACCAACAACATTCGCACGTTTCTGCGTGCCATAACCTACAACAACAACCTCATCAAGGTCCGTTAATTCCGCAATCATCGTAATGTTAATTTGGCTTCGGTTGCCAACTACAACCTCTTGAGACTTCATCCCGATGAAGGAATATTGCAAAGTTGCATTTTCGGACACATTTGATATTGAATAATTTCCGTCAATATCGGTAATGACCCCAGTTGTAGTTCCTTTTACCATAACCGTTACACCGGGAACAGAGGCGCCTGTCGGATCGGTAATTTTTCCGGTTACCTTTTTACTTTGTTGAGCTACAGAATCCACAAGACCCGTAACGCAAATCAATACAATGATTAGCTTAACAATCAAAAGGATTTTCATAAATGGGAGCTTTAAATAATGCTCACCGTCAATTTTTTTGTCTTTTTTCATATAATTAATAAATGTTTAGTTGCATCTTGTTTTAACGAGAATAATAGATAGGTACGTTATAAGACACAGATAAATAAATAAGAAAATTTGGCGCAGGAATGATGTCACGTCTATCCTGCATTAAAGGTTCGATTTTTTTTATATCATAGGCACCAGGTATTTTATGATTAATCATTTACAATATGTATAAAAATATAAAGTGCTTAGGATCATTAACAGTGTCAATAATACTGTTAAAGTTTATCCGGGAGTTGCAGACATTGCAAAAGCCTAATTCTATAGGATATATGAATTATTTATTTGAATTTCACGAAAATAAATGATGATTTTCTCATAATACAGTTTTGGTTTTAGTTCATAAAGTCTCTGACTATTATAGAAGTCAAATGTACTTTTATTCGATTAAAAAGAAACCTGACCACTCATTGGTCTATGGTACTATGTTAAATGATTGCTTTGGAAAGAAATCCGTTAGTTTACTTTAGCTTTTAAGACGTTTAATACTATTAACAACATCATTTAACAGTATCACTAATGTTTAACCGAAATTTTTGATCCAGAAATGGGCTGACCCGATAGAATCGTTAGAACAGTCCCTTGAATTTAGATGATAAAATGATGCTTTCTTTTCATATTGCGTGTCGTTTAGGTAAAAAATGCTTGGATAATTATTAGTTTAAATATATAAGGCTAATTGTTTCGAAAACTCCGGACGACAATTTTCGCGCAACCAATGGAACATTAAAAAATAATTGATGTCCCACTCCCCATGACCTCAAAAGGCAACTTCTGATTCTCCTTTTGGGAGATACAGGTTATTACTTCCGGTGTTAATTGCTCCGCCTCCTTTCTTTTGCGTCATTTTTGCAGCGCTTTATTTTACGCACAATATTAAACCAATTTGCAATATATTCCAAATCATTTTGTAATTATTTATCACATTATTTTCATTATTAGCACAATACGCTATCAACCAATTAATTAAATTAAAGACATGAATGACGTTTTAGATAATATTCGTAATTTGCGTACAGAACAAGGATATAGCCAGGATTGGATGGGGAAAAGATTAGGATTAACCCAGAATGGTTATAGTTTAATTGAAGCTGGAAAGCGCGGTCTGTCGTATAAGCTTTTAAACCAAATTGCGATAATTTTTGGTCTTGATGTCATAAATCTTATCACATATCCTGAAAAATGGGGACCAGTTGATTCATCTCAATCTGAATACGATGTTGCAAAAGTTGTATTGCAAATAGAGCTTAAAAAAGAGACCAGGTAATAAAACTGGTATTCGGAGATAGTAATACAGAAATACTTAACAAATAAATCAGACAGATAAGTGTTTTTTGCAGGGGTCCGGGCTCATTAAATGTACTGGAGCAAACTGGCTTAATACTTGTAAATAAGATAAATAAAAAATAATTTTTAAAATAAAAACGGGTGTACGACAAAATTCCCTTTAATCGAAAAATGCGGTTTGCTATGGATAAAACTGAAAAGTTGGGGATAAAAATCATCAAAGAAAAGAGCAACGCATCGTCCGTCGCCGTCCATTTCAATCCATCTCAATAAAAGTCAATCCAAACTATACGTTTTCTCCTTACCTTTATCTATCGATAAAGGCGCTCCACTTCCTTCGTACCTGGTCCGTACCAACTCCGTACCTTCCTCGCACCAACTTCGGGTTCCTTTTTCCGGTGATCGTTTTATGGGGAGGTTATAAGTTGAAACAAACGACCTTGTCTTTTGGGGAAAAGATTTTAATTTATCATTAAACGTCAATTGTCTCGTTATTTCGGTTAAACCTTTCGATTTCTCCCGTCTTCTCTGGCCTTCTCTCATGTTGATTTAATAATTTTTATCCC
>JAATGF010000105.1 GCA_015654795.1 Bacteroidales bacterium | reverse complement strand
TGAACTTTTATTGTATTAATATTCAACCATTTCAGGGTTGCGTATTCATCTTTTATTCTTCCGTGAGCTCCACCCACAGTTTTAGATTCAGTCCTTTCATGACTATTTTCTGACCTTCTTACTTTTCGGAGTGGACTCAATCTTTAATTAAAAAATGTATATTTGTTTAAATTATAGGTAGATGAGTTTTACTCCTTGTGCACAATTGATTTTACCATTGAATGGATAGAAAAAATTAAAATTATCAGGTCATGGATAAAACAGATGCTTTAAATATTGCCAAAAGATATGCGTATGCTGTAAACACAAATTTTAATTACATACGGATTTTTCTATTCGGTTCATATGCAAAAGGGAATTACAATGACGATAGCGATATTGATATTGCAGTAGTATTTAAAGATTATAGTAGTTTGATTGATATGCAGCTGGAATTGATGCGTTTAAGGCGCAAGATTGACAGTCGGATTGAACCACATCCTTTTCGTGAAAATGAGTTTGAACTTTCGAACCCGATTGTGAGCGAGATTCTTAAATACGGACAAGAAATAAATATTAACGTGGCCTGATGAATGTTTCAAATTCGGTTGTTTTCGACAATAAATAAACCAATGAACATTCAAAAAATTGGCTTGACTTTCGCGGTTGCCGTATTCTCGACTTTCTGTTATTCCCAAAGTGTTGATTCTGTTCGTTTTGAAAAAAAGTCCTCAAATCTGACAATATCGTACAATAGTTCAATTATTTATCCCGGAACCAGGTTCGGGGTTGAATTTCCGGTAAGAACAATTTTTATCAATAAAATTAGTAAATCCGGAAAGGAAAAGAATTTTATTAAGGATCGCTTTTTAACAGCAAACCTGAGTTGGTATCATCATCCTGCATTTCACGACAATGTTTACCTGACCGCGGGATTTACAATGCGAAGAACCAAAGCGAATGGTTTTTTTACTGAGTTTTCACCAGAGATTGGTCTTAGCCGAACTTTTCTTGGCGGCACTACTTATAAAGTTGATAACAATGGAAATGCCACAATTAAAAAATTAGCGGGATACTATTATGCCTTAGTCTCAGTTGGTGGCGGGATTGGTTATGATTTTTCGAAAACAAAACAAAAACCGTTTTTGATTTTCTCCAAATTCAACATGATAATGATGTTCCCTTACAACAGCACAATCTATTTGCGCCCGGTAATGGAAATAGGGTTGATTTACAAATCCTTAAATTTTCTGTCTTTGAAAGTGAAATCAATAAGCAGGAAAAAATGAAGCAAATAATTACAATTGTTTTCCTTGTTTTTGTTTTGACTTCATGCCAAAAAGAAACGATTACTATCGGAACAAATGTTTCCGAAACGTTTTACCTTGACAATAAAGGAGCATCAATGCGGCTGTTGGTCGAAGGAAATACGGCCAGTCACACTTTCCTGATTTTCGTTCATGGAGGTCCGGGCTCAAGTTCATTCTATTATAATACGGATTATATCACCCAAAACATTGAGAATAAGTATGCTGTCGTATACTGGGATCAACGAAACGCTGGAGCTTCGCAAGGAAATGCAAATGGCGACAATCTGAATCTGCCTCAAATGACTGATGACCTGAAAAAAGTCATCCAGCTTATAAAATCCAGGTACGGGCAGGATTCCGGTGTTTTTATTTTGGGACATAGTTTTGGCGGTCTTTTAACTGCGTCATTTATGACGACCGACGATAATCAATCGATGGTAAAAGGTTGGATCTTTGCGGATGGCAGTCATAATTATCCGTTAAATGATACCTTGACCCAACAAATGTTGCTTCATGTCGGACAACAACAAATCAACCTGAAGAGAAATGTAAGTAGTTGGGAACCAATTGTTAAATATTGCAGTAACCATACAGGTAATTTTACTTTTGAAGAATCGAACCAACTTTACGCCTATGCAACTGATGCGGAAACCTACTTTGAAAAAGTAAAAAAGATTAGTCTTGCAACTTTAATAGACGATGATCCTGTTAAAAATGACTGGCCAGTTACATCTATTTTATTAAATCTGAACTATTCATCGAATGCAGATTTTAACCGGGACCTGGCAAAAACAGCGTTTTCATCCAGGCTTGGGGTTGTAACAACGCCGACCTTATTACTTTGCGGAAAATATGACTTTATTTGTCCAAAAGGTTTGGATGAAGATGTATTTAACCGGATTAAAACAACCGATAAAAAATTAGTGATTTCGCCAATTAGCGGGCATGATATCATGTTACAGGATGAAACCTTTTTTTGTAATGAGGTCAATGCATTTATTGAAAGCCATAAATAGGCAGAACCCATTTTACAGTGAAATTGAATTGTCGTCTGCAATAGGTCGTATTCAATGAATTAGCCTAAGCCGTTAACAATACCCCTCAGTTTGCCTCTACTCTTTATACACAAATCATGATTTGCTTTCTATGTGAATAATTTGTTTTTTAAAGGTCATATTGCCTGCTCTGATCCATCGAAGGAATCCCTGGTTTAAAACGTGTTTCTATTAATAGTGGACATACAAAGAGAATAAACATCAAATTATTGGATCAATCCGAATACAATACCTTAAAAAACCTTATTTTTAAAGAAAAAAACCTCAGTAGAAATGGAATAAATAATAGAACCCAACCTAATTCCCTTATTTATGAAAGTTGAATACAACAACCTTTACACGCATTTAGTGTTCACCACTTTACGCCGATTGCCTTTGATTGTTGATCCGTATAGGGAGCGTATTGAAAAATACATAACCGGAATAGTTAAAAACAATGAAAGTCACCTCTACGCTATTTATGCGAATCCGGAACACGTTCACTTTCTTATCTCCCGTTCACCAAACATTTCTGAAGAAACAATCGCCACAATA
>JAATGF010000029.1 GCA_015654795.1 Bacteroidales bacterium | reverse complement strand
GCGAAGCCAATGACCTTTTCAATGACTATTTTAATGACCCTTTCTCCTTTTCGCCCCATCGCCCTATCTCCTTTTCTCCCTATCTCCTTTTCTCCCCATCATTCCATTTCCCTGCTCTATATCAGGTAGGGTTCAAAACAGTAAATTCTTTACCTGAAAAGATTCAGGTTGTATCAAACGAGTTATTTTTATTGATTGACGATTTATTCTTATAAATCTCTGCAACAACTCAATGTGATCCGAAGGTATGGCTCCTTCAAAGCTTGTTTTTACAAGAAATACAGAATGGTTTTGGCCAGACCCTGAGGGCAAAATAATCATAACGCAGATTTGATCTCAGGTATGCTGGCAATTGAAATCTTTAGTCAAAAGAAGAGTTGATGCCCCGACTTTTGAACCAAAATACTAAACATTCAACTTTATTCCTTGAAGTACACCCTTTTAACGCGTTGTCCGATAGAGGTAAGGACTTCGTAAGAGATTGTGCCTAATGTATCCGCCACTTCACTTACAGGCAGATCTTCGCCAAAAATAATGGCACGGTCTCCTTCGCGGGCCGGAATTCCGGTAATATCAACCATACACATGTCCATGCAAATGGTGCCGATAATCGGGGCTTTCGATCCTGCGATCAATACCTTGCCAACGCCATTGCTTAATCTCCGGTTTAGTCCGTCGGCATAGCCAATCGGCAAAACGGCGATTGTCAGTGTTTTATTGGCAATACCTCTCCGTCCGTAACCAATTGTTTCACCATTCTCAACCGTGCGGATCTGCGATATTGTCGTTTTGAGCGTGGCAACATTACGTAATTCACTCTGGCAGAAGGAACTTACCCCATAAAGACCTATCCCAAGCCTGACCATGTCAAGTTCCATTTGAGGAAAGCGCTCAATCCCTGACGAATTCAAAATATGTCTTAATATCTTATAGTCGAATTTGTTGGTGACAATGTCACAAAACTCTTTGAAGCGTTTGAATTGTAATTGCGTAAACTCATCATTCCCGGGATCGTCACTTACGGCAAGATGCGAAAACACCGAACGAACATACATGGTGTCGTGATTCCGAATATATTCGGCCACTTTATTCATTGCCTCCGGATGATCGAAACCAAGGCGTTTCATTCCGGTATCAACTTTCAGGTGGACGGGGAAATTGTTGACCGCATTACGCTTTAATGCTTCATCGAATTTTTGAAGCAGTTCGAAACGGTAAATATTTGGTTCGAGGCGGTTTTCGATCATTGCATCAAAACCATGTTCCTCGGGATTCATCACAAGGATGGGAACTTCAATTCCGTTATTCCGAAGTTCGACGCCTTCGTCGGCTATGGCAACTGCAAGGTAATCTATGCGTCTGTATTGTAGGGCTTTCGCAATCTCGACAGATCCGGTTCCATAAGAAAAAGCCTTTACCATCGCCATCACTTTGGTTGTTGTGCTTAACTTTTCGCGATAAAAATTGAGATTATAAACCATCGCGTCAAGATCAATTTCCATCACAGTCTGGTGTGCTTTTTGCTGAAGGACACCAGATATTCTGTCGAAGCGGAATTGCCGGGCACCTTTTAACAGAATTACCTCATGATTGAAGTCGCTTTCTTTAAAATGGAGTAAAAACTCATCGGAGGAAGGGAAAAAAGATTTATCGCGAATGGCAAAAAGTGAACTGAAACGACTGATTTCAGGCCCAATCCCAATTAATTTGTCGATATGACGCATTTGAATGTAGTCGGCAATCTCGTGATAAAGGATTTCGGGATTTTCGCCTGATTGCAGAATATCTGAGATAATCACTGTGCAGCGCTTTTTCCGGTTATCGGATTGCTGATCGATAAAATCGAGTGCATTAACGAGTGAAGCTGTATCAGAATTGTATGAGTCATTAATAATAGTGCAATCATTTATCCCCTTTTTGAGCTCGAGCCGCATTGCAACAGGGGTAATCTTTAAAAATTTGTTTTTAAATGATTCCGTATTATAATTTGTTGCCAGCAAATATGCCCAGCAATGAATTGCATTTTCGATACCGGCATCATCGGTAAAAGGAATTAAGATTGAAATTTTGGCAGATTGGAACACTCCTTCAATCAGCGTGGAGTCAAGGCTCTTCTTTTTGTTAGTAATCAATAAATCGGCTGATCGGTTATTTGCGGACCAATTGAAAAGCCGGGGATTATTGGTAAACGTAGCCTTATCAATTGCCTGGCATAGCAATGTGAAATCTTTGCAATAGACTAACAGCGTGCTGTTTTTAAATAATTTGATCTTTTCGTCGACTAATTCTTCAATAGAGATGAAATTTTCGAGATGGGCTTTCCCAAGGTGGGTGAAAATTCCATGATCGGGTTTTAAAATTGCCTCGAGCTTTTCCATTTCACCCGGTTGTGAAATTCCGGCCTCAAAAATTGCAAGATCAAACCGATTATCCATTAACCAGACAGACAACGGATTTCCGATCTGAGAATTATAGCTGCGCGGACTCCTGACAATTTTTAATTCAGGACTCAATAATTCGCTGAGCCACTCTTTTACAATAGTTTTGCCATTACTCCCCGTAATTCCGACAACCGGATATGTAAACTTTTGGCGATGAAAAGCAGCCAGTTTTTGAAGCGCAACCAGGGAATCCTTAACAACGATAAACTGAGCTGCAGCATTCGAATTGGTTTTTGCCGGTAAATCTTCAACGACAAACGCAGAGACTTCCCGGGCAATAGCATCCTCAATGAAACGATGACCATCGTTCCGGTCACTTTTAAGCGCAAAGAAAAGCGTTTCTTTGCCTGAAAGGATGGTACGGCTATCGAATGATAAGAATCTAATTGATTGATCAATTAGATTATCAGGTCCGATTACCTGGCCATCAATAATTGCAATAATCTCTTTAAGTGAATATGAAATCATAATTTTTGGTGCAGCCGTAAAAATATAATGTTACAGTTGTCTGTTTAAGTTAACAATTATATTATGAGTGATATATCCTAAATATTTCTTCAATTGGTATCGAGTCCCAAGTCAAAAAAGCATTCACGGCAAAGTGGTTCATAAGCTCCTTTTTCGCCCAAAACAACCAGCTTTTCAGCGTCCGAAAGCCGGTGACTAAAATGGGCCAGGTTTCCACATCGCATGCATATGGCATGTACCTTTGTTACATATTCGGCGCTTGCCATTAATCCGGGCATCGGGCCAAAAGGCTTTCCTCTGAAATCCATATCAAGACCAGCAACAATTACCCGTATCCCCATGTCTGCTAATTTATTGCAGACATCGATCAGCCCAACATCAAAAAACTGCGCTTCGTCAATGCCAACGACATCGACATTTCCGGTTAAAAGCAAAATGGTGGCCGAATTATCAACCGCTGTCGAACGAATTGTATTCTCGTCGTGCGAAACCACATCAGTCAAAGAATACCTCACATCAATACTGGGTTTGAATATTTCAACCTTTTGACGCGCGATTTCAGCACGACGCAGCCGTCGGATCAATTCTTCGGTTTTTCCTGAGAACATTGATCCGGCGATCACTTCGATCCATCCACGTTTGCGGTTGTTTGGCAGATTACTTTCGATAAACATAGAACAAAAATAACCTTTATCATCTGGTTTTTCGTATTTTTACTTGCGAAAAAACAGAAAGGATGGAAGCAAAAACATTATTGCGGTTAATCAAAGACGATATTACACATCTTGAGGGAATTACAAGCGATTTTATATTGGAATCGCTTCCCTCGCCGGATGAAGTCGAACTGGCGCTCGTTCGGGCAAAGGCACTTTTAAGGGAACTGGAATTACTTCATAAAATTGCAGTACAGCGTGAAAGTATTGGAGCTCAAGTTAAACCTGCCAACGAACCGGAAGCTGAGGTTCAGGAGCCTTTTTATTCAGAACAAAAGCCTTTTGAACCGCTTGCCGGAGAAAATACAGATCATGAAGAGGAAAAGGTTTTGATTTCAGATCGCACGGAAGTTATTCCCGAAGCGGAGATTTACGATCCTATATTAAATATTGAGGATCAGCATCAATCGGAAGAATTGCCTTCAGGTGTATTTGATACATTTCCCGATGAGGAGCATTTTACCGCATTGGTTGAGCCAGCGGCAGAATCAGATGATTTCGTGCCGGAAAGTCCAATTGTTATTGACGAAGTAATTGGTGAACCCGAAGCAACGGAGGCTGAAACGAATGAGGTAGTTGCTGATAATCAGGAAGCACAAGTAGAAAATAAAGACGAAACGACTATTGTTCAGGATGATACGGTTGCAGAAACATCCTCAATCATAGAGGTCGTGGCTGCTCCGAATATTCCGGAGCATCAGGAGGAAATACCAGCCGAAGCGTTTAAAGAAGTAAAGAAAACCCTGAACGAAACATTGGGTGGCCCACATCAGGTGGTTAATGATGTTCTTTCACAAGAACAAGAGGAGCCCGGATTTCAGATTATTCCTATCAATAGTATTTGGGATGGTATCGGAATCAATGACCGGTTTCTTTTTATCCGGGAATTGTTTTCAAATAGCAGTGCAAAACTCGAAAATACGGTTACCGCACTCGATAAGCTCGCCACCATACAGGATGCAGTCGCTTATTTAAAAATGAATTTTAAATGGAACAAGACCGAAGCCAGTCAGAAATTTCTGGTTTTAGTTAAACGCCGCTTTACAAAATAGCAGATGGGAAAATTATACCTGGTACCAACCCCGATTGGGAACCTCGAAGACATTACACTCAGAGCGTTAAGAATTTTGAAGGAGGTAGATCTTATTCTGGCTGAAGACACGCGTACTTCGGCGGTTTTACTCAAACATTATAATATTGTAACACGCCTGTCATCTCACCATAAGTTTAATGAACATCGGACGGTGGAACATATTGCAGAACAAATACTTGCCGGGAATAATATTGCCCTGATTTCCGATGCCGGTACGCCATCGATATCCGATCCGGGATTTTTGCTAACGCGGACATGTCTCGATATGGGGGTTGAGGTGGAATGTCTTCCCGGCGCAACGGCATTTGTTCCTGCCCTTGTGAATTCGGGATTTCCGAGCGACCGGTTTTGTTTTGAGGGATTTTTACCACAAAAGAAGGGTAGACAGAAAAAGTTAAAGGAGTTGGTAGATGAAACCCGGACTATGATTTTTTACGAATCACCTTATCGGCTGGTTAAAGCGCTTGAGCAGTTTTCCGAATATTTTGGTTCCGACAGAAAAGTGTCAGTTTCGCGCGAACTATCTAAACTATTTGAGGAAAATTTCCGTGGTACGGTAGCCGAAGTATTAGCTCACTTTCAATCCAAAACTATAAAAGGAGAAATTGTGATTGTTTTGGAAGGTAAACCTGATCCAAAATTGAATGAGAAGGAAGAGGATTAACAAATAGACTTCAATGAGACTAACCTTAAATTGATGTTTGAATTATTAGAATTATATTGATTATCAATATTATAGATTGTATCTGGATTTTTTGTAAAATTTGAAATCGAATATGATGAAAAATATTTATTCAAGTGGAATGAAGAATAATGTCACCAATCATTTCAACCCTCGCGGTTGCTACTTTAATTCATGCTTGTCTGTAATCATAACAGCCCT
>JAATGF010000139.1 GCA_015654795.1 Bacteroidales bacterium | reverse complement strand
GTTAGTCCATTCAGGTTTTGCCATCTCCGATCTTGGCAAAACCTGGCTGGAATTGGAAATGTTGTTTGCTATAGTGAAGGGAAAAAGAAAAAAATTAAAGATTTTGGTGATTTTACTTGTTTTTCAACATAGAAGGTAGTGAGGATTGGGATAATTCAGATCAATTAAAACTGAGATACCGCCAGAGGCCACGAGAGGCCGCGAAAGATTTAGCTGAAATAACCAGACAATTGACTTTAATGATAAATTAAAACCTCTTTCCCCAAAGATAAGGTCGTTTGTTTCAATTTATGATTTCTTTTCCCAAAATCCCCGCCCCTTTTCCTAAAGGGAGAGCTCATGCCACGCGAAATATTGGCTTAAGAATGAAAGTTTTAGCGATCGTGCTTAAGTATATCAAATTGAATGCGAAAATTTTCCTTATCCTCTTTGCAAAAATGGGGTAAGGGAATTTGAACAAACAATATTATTTGTAGATTTGTTAAATCTACATTCTTATTTTTTATTCTGCAGGACGTCATATTGTTGACGATTGTTCATAAATGAAAAACAGCGGAAATTTTTCGCGGGCTTTTTTTGAAGAGTAAAATCTTCATATCTTTATAAAGTTAATAACGACAAATAATTCTTAAAAAAGTAACTGTATGAAAAAGGTTGCAATTAATGGATTCGGAAGAATCGGGAGAATTTCTTTCCGTGTATTATTAAAGAAAAAAGGTTTGGAAGTCGTGGCAATCAATGATCTGACAGATACCAAAACGCTGGCACATCTTCTTAAACACGATTCATCGCATGGACAATTTGAAGGTGAGGTTTCTTACGACGATGAAAATGTGATTGTCGATGGCAAAAAGATAAGGGTATATGCTATCAAAAATCCTTCTGATTTACCCTGGAAAGATTTAGGTGTCGACATTGTACTCGAATCAACGGGATTGTTCACCGAAAAAACAAAAGCGGAGGCCCACATCAATGCAGGAGCCCGAAAGGTAATTATTTCTGCGCCCGCCAAAGGAGATTTAAAAACAATTGTTCCCGGTGTAAATGACGGCATATTGGATGGCAGTGAAACAATTATTTCAAATGCCTCGTGCACAACTAATTGCCTTGCTCCAATGGTAAAGGTGCTCGAAGACAATTATGGTATCGAAAGCGGATTCATGACAACCATTCATGCCTATACCGCCGATCAGCGACTACAGGATGCACCTCATAAGGACCTCAGGAGGGCACGTTCAGCAGCGCTTTCGATCATACCGACAAGTACAGGAGCAGCCAAAGCGATGGGATTAGTGATCCCTTCCGTGATGGGGAAGCTGAATGGATATTCGATGAGAGTGCCTGTTCCTGTTGGATCAATAACCGATTTAACGGTGACACTCAAACGACCCGTAACCAAGGATGAAATAAATGCGGCATTTAAAACAGCAGCAACCGACGGTCCGCTTAAAGGATACCTGAAATATTCTGATGATCAGCTTGTTTCGGCTGATATTGTTGGCGATCCGGCCTCCTGCATTTTCGACAGCGAATTAACGATGGTAAACGGCACAAATGTGAAAATATTCGGATGGTATGATAATGAATTTGGATATTCTAACCGTATTGCTGATCTGATTGAACTGGTTAGTAAACAATTATAAAAGCGTCCCAAATTCAGAAAAAAACTCCCCATCTCCCTTTCTTAATGGGAGATGGGGAGTTTACGTTTCGCAAACTACAGTATAAAGTAAAATTGAGCTCATCTCCCTCATTTGGGGATTACAAATCAATAAATGTCGTTTTGGGCTAATTCCGAATTTGCAGACTTTCGGAATGCAGTACAAATTCAATACTAACTTATCATAATCAAAAATAAATCAGATGGCTTCGTTCTCTCCCTCGTCGTGTTCGCCAATGTTTTTGAAGGTGACAAATTAGGGACATTTTAAAGTTTATATCGGTGGTATAAAGTGTTTGTACTTGGATCAACCATAATTCGAAGCGAAAAATTGTTAAAGTCTTTACTAATCAGCTATTAAAATAAAATTTCATTTTTGTTGGTTTGAATTGTAAAATACTATGTAAGTTTACAAATTAATACACAAATAGGATATATTTAAACTATATGGAGAATAAAGTCAATAATATTAGTTTATTTGAATTATCTGAGATAGAAGGTTTGAGTACCAGGACTCAGAATGTTTGTGAATATAGTAAACTCAAAGACATATATTCCATTTTTGATTATTATTTAGAGAATGGCGATTTTTTAAAACTTAGGAATTGTGGATCGAAATCGAATATGGAATTGATTAAAGTTTGCCAAAAATATGAAAAGATTATTTATCAACGAAAAGAAGAGATTATCCAAGATTCACAAACGAATCCTATTGAGGACAGTGTTTACATCTTAACGAAGCAGAAGACTTTAATAATTAATACCATAGAATCATTAATCAATGAACTATCGGTAAGAAGTTCAAATGTTTTAAAAAAATATCTTGGTTCAAACATTGATTTAGTCGGAATAAGGCGGATTTTAGCAATATCAAAAACTGACATAAGAAATTTACGTAACATAGGTGAAAAATCAATTGAAGAAATTTGCATTTTTCTTGATTCGATAAATGAACCTATTCAATTACTTTCTAATATTGACAATCAAATTGCGAATAATAAGTATGAAAATATACAAGATCCGTTTTTAAATAAAATTAAATCATTAAATACGAAGCAGAAAGCTA
Source organism: Bacteroidales bacterium (assembly GCA_015654795.1). Lineage (GTDB taxonomy): Bacteria > Bacteroidota > Bacteroidia > Bacteroidales > Prolixibacteraceae > JAAFHB01. Next base: position 21,141 of record JAATGF010000139.1, on the reverse strand, counting down.
TAATCAACAATCTAATTGAAGGGGAAATCAATTATTTATCCGATCTTAGTCGAATTGCATTAATATCATTATTATTTAATAATGACATAACTCTAAAGAGCCTTGAAATATACATATTTTCAGAACCAGAATTTGAAATTGGGTTTATTCAAGACATTAATTACATTTCAAAAGTGAGATACAATCTTTTCTCTCCACAATTAAAGAACAAATTGAATTTGTATCAGGACTTAATGATTTTGATATTGAATTAGAGTTGTTTAAGGCATATATAAAATTACGTTTTCCCATAGATGATAACCTGATAAAGGAATTTATTAAGGATTCTGACGTATCAAAAGGTCTGCCAGTTTTTAGGATTATTAAAGCTCTAATAGATAATGACATTATTTTGGATAGCCGCCAAAAAGTAATTTTTTGTAATGAATATTGTCTACATCATGCTAAAGATAATGTATCCTCGATAAGCATTCCTGCTATTAAAGGGCTAACTCGAGAAAGAGTAAGGCGACTTAAGATAAAACTCTTACAGGGATTTAATAAGAAATTTAATTTCATCGCTCATCCGGAATTAAAATCATTAGCGAATTATGGGTTTGATCTTGCAACTAATTATTTGGATATTTCAGATGACTTAATTGACTATATCAATAAGTCTGAACGAACAAATTTTAATCGTCTGTTTATTACTAAAGTCGTTGCAATACTCTATTCTGATAAATATGATCTTATCGGTCAATTAGAACAAAAAAGTTCCACTAAGAATGCTAATTCGGATAATTGGCAAGGATGCTATATTGTTGATAAAAAAATAACATCTAATATTGATTTTGATGCTCTAATAAATGATATAAAGAACAGATTAACAAGTAGAATAGAAGAAGATTACGCTCTACAATTTCAATCTTATTTGCTGAATTTCATAAAAACGAGTGATTATGAGCATTTAGATTTGATTGCTGAAATCGCTGAATATATTTTATTCAATGAATTTCAATTAAGTATAAATTCTGATGATTGTATTGTGTTCTCAAGAAATACAAAAATACAGGTAATTGATTATGTACTTAGAGCATTAGAAGAGAGTAAAAAACCACTTACAGTTTATGAACTGTTTGATACAATTGAACAAATATATCCGGGCATTGCCAAAAGTCCAGAATCGATAAGAGCCAGTTGCAATAGAGATTCTAAACTGATTTTCTTTGGTAGAAGCAGTACTTATGGTTTAAAAATTTGGGAAAATGACTTTAGTATTAAAGGTGGAACAATCAGAGATATAGTGGAGGAATACCTTCAGAATCAAACGGAACCAAAACATATTGATGAAATTACAGATTACATCAATAACTTTAGGGATACTAATTCGAGAAATATTTATGCAAACCTTCATCTGGATGATAATAAAAGATTTATATTTTTTAGCGGAATGTTAATTGGCATTACAAATAAAGAATATTCGGCAGAAAAATATGTACAAGTAAAAGAATTACAAATAGAAAGAAAAACCTGGGAAGAGCGGTTCTTATGTCTTCAAAAATTTGTAGAAGAGAATAACAGGGTTCCTTGTTCAACTGGTAGTGAATCTGAGATTAAACTATGTAGATTCATGAATATCCAGTTAAATAAAGCAAATGTCAGTGCAGTTGCTAACACAGAAATTTCAAAAATATTTGAACTGGTTTCAAAATATAATTACGAAAAAAAGAAAAGGCATACTTCAACAAATTTAAAAGAGAGTTATTCTGAACTAAGAGAATTTATTTTAAAAAACGAAAGACTACCAAGGGCAAATTATACTGATGAAAAAATACTTTATGGGTTTTTTTATCGACAAAGAAAATTATTTTTGGAACAAAGCCTCACCATAGAATTTAAAGAAAAATTTATTGAAATTGCTAATTTAGTAAATCAAATAATATGAAAGCAGAAGAAATAAAAGCCAAACAAATGCAAGATTTGCAGAAAGAATGTGCAATACAAGATATTGATTTTAGTTCAATGCAGAGATTGCTAAATTCTGAGAGACTTAAAAAATTATCAAAACGTAATCTGTTTATACAACAAACTATTAATAGTGAAATAGAAAAGTCAATAAACCATGAAAATAAGTAAAATAGTACTTGGTAATTTTCGCCAATATTATGGAAGAGTTTCTGTTGATCTTGAAACTGAGAGCAATAAAAACATTGTAATTATTGGAGGGAAAAATGGTTATGGCAAAACCAATTTTCTATTGTCAATCGTTTGGTGTCTCTATGGAGATAAAATAGCGCAAATTGACGAAAGTTTTAAACGAGAGATTCAAAAAGAAACTAATTATCAAAGGTTCTTAAAACAATCATTAAACTGGGAGTCTCAAAAAGAAGGGAATGATAATTTTTCAGTTGAAGTACATATTACAGGAATTGATTTGCCGGATAATATTACAGAGTCAAATAATTGTGTGCTAATTCGACGTGAATATATTACTGAAAGATTGGAGGAAAATCTTTATATACAAGATAGTAGCGGTAATGAAATATTCACAGATACGGAGGATAAAATAAATTTTATAAACGATTATGTAATTCCGATAGAAGCTGCAAAATTTGTTTTCTTCGATGCTGAAAGAATAGCATCATGGGCAGAATTGTCCACTAAGGAAGAGGGAAGTGTCCTAAATGATGCTCTTGGGAAATTACTTGGATTGGATATATACGAAAATTTAAAAGAAGATTTACAAACTTATTCAAATAATCTTAAAAAAGAGGGTGCAAATACAAATATTAAAGAACAAATAATAAATCATGAGAAAGCGATAGAACTAAACAAAGACAAAATTGAAAGCATTGATTTAAAATCAGCACTTAATGAAAATGAGATTAAGGCAATTAAGAATAAAATTAAAGAGTATCAGATTTTCTTAAATCAAAATAGCCGAAAGGAAACCACGACTTTAAACAGAGAAGATATTTTTAACGAGATTAAGAATCTTACTGATAAAAAGGAGGAATTGGAAAGACGGTTTAATGAATTAAGTGAACTGGTACCTCTTGCAATGCTTGCCGGAAAAATTGAAGAAGTAATAGAACAAATAATAATTCAAGAAAGGGTAAAAAATGAAAATGATTTAAGTGAAGATACAAAGCAAAAACTTGATAAATTTATTGAAAAACTTTTCAATCATCCTCCAGAGCCGATTGATGGCTCAATGACTTTTAAAAATAAAATTTTCTATTCAGAAAAAGCTCAAGGATTATTAAATGATCTTTTTAATATATCGGCGCCACAAACAGAAATTTCTTTTGAACTGGATTTGAATAATGCTGAAAAAGAATTAATTATTAAAACATCAGAATTGCTCAGACAACAATCCAAAAATTTATTTGAATCAACTATATCAGATTTTAATGCTATTCAAATTCTGATTAATGAAAAAGATAGACAATTAAAAATTATTGACTCTGATTTACAAGACGAAACCGTTTTAGAAACCATCACAAAAAAGGATGACTCAGAAAGAATATTAGAAAGAGTTATCAGTGAAAATGGTGCACTAGAGAATCAGAAAGACAAATTATTTAAAGATAACATCCGGTTAAACCAGCAATACAATATTTTATTACAAAAAAGCACGGGTAATCAAATTATTAAAAATAAAATTGCCTCGGCGAAAAAATATATTGATTCTTTGCAAATTTTTATTGACAATCAGAAAAAATTTAAGAAAGATTCATTGGCAATTAACTTAATCATTTATCTTAAAGAGCTAATGCATAAACTTAAAACTGGAAATTCAAGGTTTATTGAAGATACAAAAATTGAAATTTTACCTGATGGCAAGGGCTTAAAAGTCTCAATTATTGATGCTGATGGTAGAGAAATACCAAAAGAAAGCTTTTCAACCGGCGAAAAGCAAATTTATATTTCCTGCCTCATTAAAGCTATTTTAAAGGAAGCCATTCAAAATTTCCCGATTTTTATAGATACTCCCCTTGGTAGGTTAGATCATGAGCATATCGAAAATATTTTAAAGGATTATTATCCGGATTTATCAAGCCAGGTTGTTTTACTTGCAACAAATAACGAAATAACACCTCGGAGATACAATAGTATTGTTTCAAAAGTTGCAAAATCTTATTTAATTGTAAACGAGAATAGTAAATCCAATTTTAAAAAAGGATATTTCCAAAGCTATGAGAATTAGAATTAGTAAACAAAACGATGAAATCATTGACAGATTAAAGTCATTATATAAGTTTAATTCAGAAATGATTGTTCCTCGAATAGCGTTTGCATATAGTTTGCAAACAAATAAAAAATTTGATTTGAGAATTGATATTGTACCAAGTTCTGATGGACGAGAATTCCGGGATGAAAAAGGGTTATTTGGTACAATTATTGAGGCAAGGACTAATTATCCTATTTTCAAAGCTATATTAGAGCGACATTACCAAACTTCATTATTTGAAGAGGATTTTTCAAAGTTATTTAAATTACACTTAGATCATGGTCTAAATAAAATTGATAAAGAGCTAGCTAATAAGGATTTCACTACTGGTTTTCATGTTTCTTATTTAATGAAATTGATAAAAAACGGTCTTGATTTGCAATCTTCTACAATTTCAATTCAAAATTCGAATCAGAAAAAATTTCAGGTTGCAGACTATTCCGATCCGCTTTCTTTTGTTATTGGAAAATCGCAGAATGGAGATGAAATAGAAATAAAAATCAATGATTTAAGAGAATTTGACAACAGGAATATTGCTATTGCAGGGATGGCTGGTTCAGGCAAAACTCAATTAATAAAAGATATTCTTTATCAAATATCAAGAAATACGAATAATCAATTAAAATTTATTTTCTTTGATTACAAGGGAGAAGGAGATGCAACACAGTTAAAACAATTTTTAGAAAAAACAAATTGTGAATTTATTGACATTTTAAATGATGGCTTTAAATTTAATCCACTTACTTCAATCAATCTTCACGAAGGTGAAAGGCAGAAAATATTTAGCATTAGAGCTTTCGTTGACACAGTTGCAACTTTTGTACCCAATATTGGCGTATCGCAGAAAAATATCTTGCAGACAGTTTTGAGTGAACTCATAGACAATAATGAAAATAAGTATCCCAATATAACTGAATTATTTCAGTCAATTAAAGATTATTATGAATCAACAAATATCAAACCCGATACGTTATATTCTGCGATAAGAGATTTATCAAGCGGTTTATTTTCAAATGAAACATCAGAAAACATCATTAGTAGAAGCATTTATTTGAATTTGCCACCAACGCTCTCTGATACATTGCGACAATTATGCGTCTTCCTCCTTTTGAGATATTTTAATTTCTTTTTTAGTTCTACCAACGAGGCATTACCTACTGATAATATTATTCCTCTTCGATATGTGATAGTAATTGATGAAGCTCATGTTTATTTGAAGAATAAGAATGCTCGAAAAGCGCTTGAAGAGTTATTACGCGTCCTGCGTTCTAAAGGTGTAATAGTTGTAATGCTTACACAAGGTCTTGAAGATTATAAAACCAAAGATTTTGATTTTGTTTCTCAAGTTAAGTTACCGATCTGTCTGAATGTTCAAAATAAAGATCCTAAATTGATTAAAGCATTTGTCGGAACGCCAAGAAGTGAGCATAAATTAATTAGCGAAATAAGCAAACTTCAATCCAGTCTAGGGTTAATCAATTTAGATGAACCTAAAATAATTACTATCAGACAGTTTTGGAAAACAATGGAGATTGAAAAATAAGATTATGCCAAATTCAATCATATTTCTGAGCTACTTTCATTTGGAGCCTTTTTGAAGACGGCAAACAACTTGCTGACGTAGTCAGTTTTATAGAAAGTTTCAGAGTAATTAGAACAGATGAAATGAAAAATCGATTTTTATTGCGAGATTTGATATAATCCTGTCCCTAACAAATACCGAACGTGATACGAATGAGATACGAATGAAACCCGAACAAGGTACGGACACAGTGGGGGGATGAAACTTCCGAAATATGATTAAACCTTGGCCGGGGTTTTCATTGCCGAATTGTACTTTTCTATGTTCGATATTGCGAGACGCAAAGAAATTTCCTATTTCAAATCATATTTGTAGTCGCGCCGATTTTTCCCCATATATTTTACTTTAAGTTCTGTTCATTTACCCCGCCAAAGGGAAATCAGAAGGAATTTCCGGGTACTTAATCCAAGTCCCAGATATGCATCATAATTATCGTATGCAATTGTACTCTCTCCGTTAAATTACTACCTCCGGGCTTCAGGATTACAAACGAGCTGAAGAACATTGCTTTTAGTCAATCGTTTGCTTATTTATATTCAAATCCAAAGGCGTAATTCATCTTTATACTTTCGCCCTCGCTTATATTTATTTTATCGCATTTAAACCACTCAGCAGTTTCAAACTTATCCCGCCGTGCACAGTTTTGTGATTTAAAAAGAACATAGTATGTTCCAGGTCTGAGTTTTGACGAATAATTTCCATTTCCATCAACAATGGCTTTCTTTATATTTTTGGCATCCACTATTTTGGAGATATTCATTGCTGTTCTTTTATCCAGCGAATTAAAACTTTCTTTGTCATAATTGTATTTTTCGCCCTCGTCGTACATGCTCGCAATCAATATATTTGCGGGACGTGGTGTCCAGGTTTTTCTGTAGGTTTTATAGACAATATAGTTGTTGAAAGAATCGAGTGTTGCAAGATTAAAGTCTTTTATATTCGTAATGTCTGCGAAATAAACATCCGTACTAACGTCAGGTTTAAATTCGAAGCGTGTCAAGTAGGTTATAACTCCCGAAATTTCACCCATTTTCGAAGGGTTTAATTCAGTTACTATTGTTTCCTTGCCCTGATCGTTTGAGGCATCTTTATCGTTAAAATAAACAGATACAATATCGGCTGTTTTGAATTTAAGTTTGTTCCCCTGGAAATTGAAAAGGATTGTATCATTTTTATATCCTTCGAGTTTACCGGTCATTTTATCGCCATTCTTCAGGTATAAAGCATTTTGACTGAAACACGAACTTGACAGTGCAAGGGTCAGCATGAGTAATAATATTGTATTTTTCATCTATATATTTGAAATTGGTTAATTTTACTCAAACGTACCAAACAGATTTCGGAATACCAAAATAAAACCGGACTACTTATTTAATATTCACGATGTCAGGGAGAACTTTTTTTGCAATGTGGGCGATCTACGACCGGGAAAATTAATCTCAAGGCGTTGCCATTGAGCTGGAATATGCCAGGCTTTCAGTCTGGGTATTGTGCATTAATGGAATTATTGCCAATCAAAATGTATTTAAAAAAAATGATTCAATTGGTCAGGACAAATCGGTACAAGCACAATATAAAGTCCCGTTAGATTTAGATACTGAGCTATTTTTCTCTGCAGAAATTTTTTAAACAGTTTAATTTTTAATCGTTTCGCTTCTTATACTGTCTTATTGTATTTTCCGGAGCATCAGCTGGATATATAATATAGTTTAATTCCAATATGTTGTTATTTATCGAAAAAGTACTGTTCTCAAATATCACTTGCGTTTTAATCGTTGTAACAGGGTCTCCACCAAAAAAACTATCCCATGAAACTACTTCTTTAGCATTAAAATTAATTTTATTCTCATCTAATACATAGTTGCCGGTTCTCACAAACCAACTTGATAATTCATTGTTATTCTGTCCATTATAAATACCATAAGCACTTGATTTGTCTGTAAACAAAGTAGTATTATCAAAAATAAGCTCATTTATGTAATACCCATTAGGTGATGCCTTGACAGTATCCGCCCAAGTTCCAATAAGTGCTTTTTCATTAATTAATTTGACATCCACCTTCTTTTCGCAAGAAGACAATAACAGAATTAGAATTACAGATAATATCCATCCGGTAGTTTGAATTTTATTTTTCATTGTTTTTTATCTAGATTGTTTTGTTTAAGATGAAAATAGATAAAGCGAGGTTGCGTCTTCTTTTTAATGGCCGCTAACGTCATAAGCTTTTGAAAAACTTCGAAAATACCAATTTGGGGTTACCAGGACTGGTTCGGTTACTTTCGAATGCATTTGTCCTGACAACGTGATGGAGAGGTTTGATAATGAGGTAAACTTTGAAATCGCTCATGACAATGAAGGGGATGAGTTAAAACAAAGATAACATCACACAGGAATAAAAACACACAGAAAATTAGAGACAAAGCTGGATATGAAGTAATTTTTTAGAGTTCGCCCAATGTTCCAATTCATAAAAATAACTAACTTCGTAGCTTATTAAACTGCCCGTGATTAGCGGGTTAGGCTGAAAGGGTTTTATTGTTAGTATCAGTTAATTATTAAAACAGAAAAATATGAGTCGATTGGTTATTATTTGCAGTTTTCTGCTGATGAGTATTGGTGTTTTTGCCCAATCGAATCCATCGAATCAGCGATCTCCCCGTCGCGACAGATCGAAACCGACGTTGGATACAACAAGCCTCATGCATCAGCAAATGATACAGCCGGACGGTGCGAAATCGAAAGCTGATACAACCAGAAAGACGCGTCAGAATAACATGCGGCCCGATAGTGTAAAACTAAAAGCAGATACGACCAGGCTATTGCATCATAAAATGATGCTATCGCCCGATACGCTTACTATGAGCGATTATACACTCAGCATCGAACGCGTGAATGACAATTTGATTACGATTGGCGATAGTATAAAGCTGGGATTCGAGGTGGTGAAAATATCCAGAAAAATAGGTGCGATAACGAATGATGTGAAACTGATTCGTCAAAACATGCGGGTCCGAAATACTGTATTCAATATTAAAAATCAATTTCTATACCAGAGTTTTACAGATAAACTGGATGAGGAAACCGACCGGATACAAGTTCAGCTTGACGAGTTGCACCAAAAAGTTTATCGTGCCAAATTGCACCTGAATGCGGTATTGAAGGATTCTGTTTTCCGGAAATTATATGCTGATAAAGCGTTGCGTAAGACTTTTGATCAAAAGCTGACCCGCCTGGAAAGAAGATACAGCAGAACTGATAGTATTGCCAAAGCCAATGTTGATACGCTGAATGCGATAAATATACGATTATCGGACAATTCGTATAATTTGTCGAATATGCTGAACCTCATTGATACAAAGATGGATAAAGCTGTACCATTACTTTTCGGACCCGAAGTAAATAATTTATGGGGAAAAGAATTCGCTGTACCTGCGGCCCAGAAATCGACCAAAAAAGCAATAAGTATATTAGAAAGCGAACAGAATGCGGTTGGTTATTATGTCAGTCAGACATCGGGTGAACGAAAGCTTGTCATTATTTTGGGAATTCTCCTTTTTGTATGGCTATATCTTAAACGAAAACTGCTTAAAATACTCAGAGAACAAACGAACAGCTACAGCTATTTGCAACTTCATTATCTGAATCATTATCCTGTGCTTTCGCTGATCGTTTTATTACTTTGCCTGATGCCATTCTTCGATGCTTATGCGCCGACATCGTATATTTCGGTTATATACGTGTTTTTGCTCATCACTTCGACCGTTATTTTTTTTAAAAGAGGGAACCGCACCTTTCTGTTTAGCTGGCTGGCATTAGTGGCTTTGTTTGTTGCCGATGTGCTTACTTATTTGCTGATCGAACCTACATTTGTCGAAAGATTGATACTGTTGGCAGTGCATGCAGGAATCATCGTTTTCTCACTCCGTTTTGTCAAATCGCTTAACAAAAAGACGTCGTATTACCGTTTAATGAAATCGGCAGCCATTACAGCAATCGTATTGTCATCTTTCGGTATTCTGTTTAATCTTTTTGGACGATTCTCACTTTCGGGAATCGTTGGTATTGCCGCCATTTTTGCAGTTACACAGGCGATTGTATTAACTGTTTTTATCGATGTAATTATCGAGATCGTTTTGCTGCAACTGCAAAGCAGCCGTTTGACTAAAGATAATGGCAGTCCTTTCGACATAAGTATCGTGGTGAATAAAATAAAAATGCCACTTATAGTGATTGCCATCATCCTCTGGCTGATCATGCTTACCTCCAATTTAAATATCTATCACTGGATCAGCGCAGGTATTACAGATGCGCTGACCGTGACAAGAACAATTGGCAGTATCTCGTTCCAGCTGCTGAGCGTGATACTTTTTATCGGCATCATCTGGGCTGCACATATCCTGCAGCGGCTTTTAAGCTTCTTTCTCGGAGAGGAGGCCACCGAAGTGGATACTACAACAAAAGCAACCAAGGGGCAACACTCACGTCTGCTTGTCACTCGTTTATTGGTATTGATTGGTGGTTATCTTCTCGCTATTGCGGCATCGGGATTGCCCATAGATAAACTTACCTTTTTACTCGGAGCTTTAGGTATTGGTATTGGTATGGGCTTACAGGGTATCGTAAATAACTTTGTGTCAGGTATTATTCTTATATTCGATGGTTCGTTACAAATAGGCGATGAAATAGAATTAAGCGGACAAGCGGGTAAAGTAAAAGAAATAGGATTGCGTACAAGTACGCTTAGTACCGGTGATGGCGCTGATATAATTATTCCAAACGGAACTATTCTGGCACAAAATATCGTGAACTGGACGCTGAGCAGTAACGAAAAAAGGGTTGTGCTTACATTCTCCCTGTGGGGAGATGAACTTGATGCCAATATGATTATCGAAGTGATTAATAGTACGATCAAAGATATTCCTGACGTGATAACAAAAAAACCACCAGTGATATTATTTACCAAAGTAACGCCTGATGCCTGCTCTCTGACTGTCCGTTTTTGGAGTATTATCGGCAATGCAGACGTGGTTAAAAGTAAAGCCATGATTCAACTAAGTGCTGCGTTTAATGCCCGAAAGATAGGTTTTGAATAGATTGGGATATAATCCCGGATTATTATGGAATAATATATGCAACGTGTTATAAATCAATAAATGGCAATATAAATATACCTACCAGCAGCATTAATAAACGGCTTTAGTTTTATTTTTGAAACGAGCATGGTACAAATACCACACGAGTAGATGAATCGTAGATCGGCGTAGCCAATAATCCGTCAGCTCACGGATGCGAGTTCCACACAGGAGCGAATACTACTTTGTGGTGTATAGATGATTATCTTTGAAGATTATAAATTTTATTTTTGCGAAATGGCAAACAACACATCTCAACATATTTTAACCACATCAGCAAACCTGTTGGGATTTTGCCTTTTTGTAATTACTTCATTAAAAATAAGTAACAGATATGAAGGGATAATGATGGACGAATTCACTTCTATCGTTGCTTTGTTGCTTACTTTTTCGTGTTTCTTTTCATTTTTATCTATCAAAACCAGCAATCAGGTCAATGAGCAGCGGTATGAATCGATTGCCAATTATCTTTTTATTGTCTCGCTGACCGGAATTCTGACAATTATCTTATTGGTTACCTTTAACTTTATTCACTAAAGGGTTGGAAATTTGAACATATCCATATGTTTCGTACCAACGACCCATAATTAAAAAGGGTAAAATGTTTGAAATATATTTACGCAACAGATAAAATTACATAATGATGATTGTATTTGTCGACTTATCTCTTAATCCCACTTTTCCATAATGTGAACATGAACGGAATTCCTTGTCTTCGAATTAACAAAAGACAGGGGACAGAAATTTGACATATTTCTCTATTTTTCAGAACTTCCGGGAGTAATTTATGAATGTCTTCCAAAATGCAGGTAAAACACGACATTATGTATTAATCATTACCTGAACTGTTTTGCAAATCTATTTTTTATTCCTTTCTTTGAGAACAGAATTATTTTAAAACCATAAGAACATCAGGTTGAGTATTATTTAAAACATTTAATAAAGCGAAGCGAAAGATGAATTTCAGATTTTTAAATGCGATCGTCGTAATTATGATGTTAACGTCGCTGACTGCTGCTCAGGCGAAAAACTGGCCAAACTGGCGTGGACCGAACGGAGATGGAACAAGTACAGAAACCAATCTTCCTACAAAGTGGGATTCAACAACAAATGTATTGTGGAAGGTTCCGGTTCCGGGTATTGGTTATGCTTCGCCCATTACCTGGGGTGACAAGCTTTTCACGGTTACAGCCAAACCTGAAACACATGAGAAACTACTCCTTTGTTATGATATAAAAAATGGCAATTTATTATGGCAGGTTGATGTACTCAAAACCCCATTTGAGAATAAACACAATGATAACAGCTTTGCATCAGGCACACCTGCTACTGACGGGACATCTGTTTATGTATCATTTCTTGATGGTGACTCTGTGGTAGTTGCTGCTTACGACTTTGCGGGTAAGCAGCTTTGGATGCAACGACCCGGCACCTTTTCAAGTCCCCATGGATACAGCTGTTCTCCTGTAATCTATAAAGACAAAGTGATTATTAATGGCGACAGCAAAGGCGATGCTTTTATTGCAGCCTTAAGCCGTACTGACGGGCATACTATTTGGAAAAATACCCTTAATAAGCCAGCCCATAGTTTTAGTACACCCCTGTTTAGGGAAATGGCAGGACGAATGCAAATGATTTTTTGCGGTAATCAAGGGGTGGCTTCTTACAATCCTGATGACGGATCGTGTTACTGGTTTGTAAACGGACCCTCAGAAGACTTCTGTTCCAGTCCGGTTTATAACGAAAAGACCGGATTAGTACTAATAAGCAGTGCGTGGCCGCAGCGTAACATATTGGCAATTAGGCCTGATGGTAAAGGCGATGTTTCGAATAGTCATATCGTTTGGCGATCAACCGATGGCGCCTATTATGTTCCATCGCCGGTAACTGTCGGAGATTATCTGGTGACCACAATGACAAATGGGTTGGTTCATTGTATTGAAGCCGCAACTGGTAAGATTCTTTGGAAGGAAAACCTTGGCAAGCAATATTCTTCGGCTGTTCTGGTCAACGGCTTGGTTTATATGCCTAATGATGCAGGAGTGATCACAGTTATCAAACCCGGTCCGACATTCGAGGTTATTGCTAAAAACTCCATTGGTGAAACGATGTTTGCATCACCGGCCATCAGCAATGGTAAGATTTATCTGCGAGGTACTAAATATCTATATTGCATTGGAATGAAGTAGCTTAAGTTGAAAGGATTTTGGATAAAACGATCCTGTTCAGTTTATGTGAAAGTCATTTTCTCTCTCTGTAATTTTGTTTTAAAAGATTAAACCACTACTAAAATTATAGATGTGAAAGCTTTTTGTGTCTTATTAACTATTTGTCTGACAATGATATGTAAAATATCTGTGAAATGAACCTTACTCTTTAAATTTAATATAACTAATTGTTTGAATATGAATAAGATGATGTTTTTACCATTATTTTACTGAGGTTTGGCTATCCGGAAAATAAGGTTTGAAATCGTTCAACGTACCGATCGCAAAACGATTTAATATACCGACTATATAATTTTGGTTATGTGAATAAAAAAATGTAACATTGTTTAACCCGGCTTGATTTTCTCTTTACCTTCTTTATATCACCCTTATGCCTCGTTCGGAGCAAACCTGATCAGGCATTTTAGCATAATGGTTAATAGGAGAACTGGTTAGCGAGGCCTCCAACACGGCGTTTGCAAATACAATACTATTTCATCCCATACACTTAAACTCAATTGCAGGGAAGTTTGTTGTTAGTCGTCTGGCAATTTCTCTTCATTTATAAAACAAGGAAGAAATTGATGATGAAAGTGAACTAAAATAATATTGAGATTATGGAAAACAAAGCAATCGTATTGGAGCGACTGTTTAATGCTCGTTCTTCAAAAGTCTGGAAAGCAATTACGGACAAAGACGAAATGAAAAGCTGGTATTTCGATCTTGCTGATTTTAAAGCTGAAACAGGTTTTAAGTTTCAATTTACCGGGGGACCAAGTCCTGATATACAATATTTGCATTTATGCGAAATAACAGAAGTAATTCCCGGAAAGAAATTAACTTATAGCTGGAGTTATGATGGCTATTCGGGTAAATCATTTGTAAGTTTTGAACTGGTTGAACAAGAAAATAAAACACTTCTTAAGTTGACTCATGAAGGTATCGAGACATTTCCAAAAGAAAATAAGGATTTTGCAAAGTCTAATTTCGTTGAAGGCTGGAATTATATTATTCATACTGCATTAAAAGATTATCTGGAAAAGCCTGATTATCAGGTTTAGCATCGTGGCAAGTGCAATATTTAACAATTAAAAAGGGACTATCAAAGAAAGATCGATTAAGAAATTAAGGAACCGCAGATTACCTAAGCTTTTTGCAGCTTTATTCTTTAGGAGCGATTAACTTTGCGCGTTCAAATTTTGAAACAGATTAAATTGGAATGGCACAAAGTAATAAACAGAAAATACCGGGAGGCAAACCGGCTAAACCTAACATATTCGGCGTACTAAAGCCTTACAGCCTGATGATTTTCTGCCTGATCATCTTTGCATTACTCAGTAATGCGGTGAATCTTGTGATTCCGAAACTTATCTCATGGGGCATTGATGATTTCGCGAAAGGGATTTTCTCGTATGAAAAAATCATTATCGAATTTCTTGCAGCCGCACTGATTATTTTTGTGTTTTCTTTCCTTCAGGGTATATTGCAAACCTATGCTTCGGAAAGGGTTGCCCGTGATTTGCGGACTAAACTTGCAGATAAAATCTCACGGCAGAACTATGCGTTTATTCAGCAGGCAAACCCATCGAAGCTGCTTACAAACCTTACTTCCGATATTGATTCGGTTAAATTGTTTGTTTCGATGGCGATTGTGTCGCTCGCTTCATCAATATTTATCATCATCGGGGCAAGTATCTTGCTTATTTCAATCGACTGGAAACTGGCGTTGTCGGTATTGGTCATTATCCCGATTATAATAGGGGCATTTTTCTTTGTATTCCGTAAAGTGAGGGTATTGTTTAAGAAAAGTCGTGAAGTGATTGATTGGCTTAATAAGGTGATTAGCGAAAGCATCATGGGGTCGGCATTGGTTCGAGTGCTGAACTCGCAAACGCTCGAATACAACAAATTCCTCGATGCGAACACGCAAGCCAGAAATCTGGGATTATCTATCCTCAAACTATTTGCCACACTGATACCGATTGTTGTATTCGTCGCAAATATGGCATCGCTTGCAATTCTGGCTCTTGGGGGGCATTATGTGATCACAGGAGCTATGTCGCTTGGAGATTTTGCAGCATTCAGTTCTTACCTCGTGCTACTTATTTTCCCGATTATCATTGTCGGATTTATCAGTAATTTCATTGTGCAGGCTTCTGTCTCGTATGGTCGTATTTGTGCCGTTTTGGACGCCGATGAAACACGCGATACAGGTACGGTAAATACTCCTTTGCTCGGAAACATTGAGATGCAGAATATTTCGGTAATCTATGGCGATAAACCGGCTTTAAAGAATATTTCACTGAGGATTCAACCCGGAACAAAAACAGCAGTGATCGGACCGACGGCAGCGGGAAAAACACAGTTGCTCCATTTATTGACGGGTTTGATTCAACCAGCAAGGGGTTCTATCCTGTTTGATGGGATCAACATCAACGATTACGACAAGGAAACATTTCAGCATCAGATTGGATTTGTGTTTCAGGACAGTGTTATTTTCAATATGAGCCTTCGCGAGAACATCGCCTTCAACGAAAGAGTTACGGATGAATCATTTGTTAAAGCCATTGAAACATCCGAGCTGAACGATTTTATTGATGCCCTGCCTGAAGGGCTGGATACCATTGTTAGCGAACGCGGTACAAGCCTTTCGGGTGGACAGAAACAACGTATCATGCTGGCACGGGCTTTGGCACTGAACCCGAAGATTCTGTTACTTGACGATTTTACTGCACGTGTTGACAGTCAGACGGAACAGAAGATTTTGGATAATGTAACGAAGAATTATCCCGGAATTACTTTGCTTTCTGTCACTCAAAAGATTGCTTCGGTGATGGATTACGGGCAAATTATTCTGTTGGAGGAGGGTGAAATTCTTGCACGCGGAACGCACGAATTGCTTATGGATACTTGTCCGGAGTATGTTCAAATTTTTAATTCTCAGAGAAGTACAAACCTCTACGAAGAAACAGTCTAAGATACAATGAATATTTAAACCGCAACAGATTATACAATTGACATTAAAGAAATATTTAAACCAGTATGGTTATTTTAAAAAGCAGATTACTCATTTATACTAATGTGCCCTGTTGTGGTTCCATAAAGAGTTTACCTTATGAACTATAATCTCAATATAAATAAAGGGAAGCAGTCCAACGGGAAAGTCAGCACTACCACCACGCTGAAGCGGCTGATGACGCTGATGGGTACTGAACGTAATAACCTGTATATTGCCATGATTTTTATTTTCATCAATGCAGGTTTAAATCTTATTGCTCCGTATTTGATGGGACATGCGGTTGATACCTTTATCGTTACCAAACATTATGAGGGTGTAATTCAATATTCCATTATTTTGTTTGGCGTTTTTCTCCTCGTTTTGGTAAGCGGTTATACACAAACTCAATTGATGGGACGCGTGGGACAACGTATGTTGTTTAATCTGCGTAATACCATTTTCAATAAACTACAGGATTTGCCAATCGATTTTTTCAATCAAAATAAAGCAGGAGACCTGATTTCGAGGGTAAATAACGATACAGATAAAATCAATCAGTTCTTTTCGCAGTCGCTCGTACAGTTTATGAACAGCATTTTTACGATGATAGGAGCAGGAATCTTTTTGCTTTCCATTAATCTGAAACTCGGACTCGCGGCCCTGGCACCGGCACTCATATTGTGGATCTTTACACGAGGTATTTCGCCATGGGTGAAAAACCGTAATGCCGCCAATATGCGAAGTACAGGAAGTCTGAGCGCGGAGATACAGGAAAGTCTGAATAACTTTAAGGTGATTGTCGCCTTTAATCGCCGCGATTACTTCCGCAAACGTTTTGATGAAGTCAATACAGAAAACTATCAAACAGCTGTGAAAGCTGGTATTGCGAATAACATGTTTACGCCTGTTTACGGATTTTCATCGAGTATCGGGCAAATGGTAGTGCTCGCGTTTGGTATTTTTCTGATTGCTGCCGGACAATTCTCTGTGGGATTGTTGATTAGTTTTTTGGCTTATATTGCTCAATTCTACAATCCGCTCCGTCAGATTGCTGCGTTGTGGGCCAACTTTCAGGTGGCGTTGGCTGGTTGGGATCGCATTTCGCAGATATTAGTTTTGGAAAATAACCTCAGGGTGATCGAAACAACGGTAAAAGAAGAAACTTGTTGTTTGTTGTCGTTCCGCCATGTTTCGTTCTCCTATGTTCCGGAAAATGAGATTTTAACGGATGTGAGTTTCGATCTTGAACGTGGTAAAACATATGCATTTGTTGGACCGACAGGGGGTGGAAAAACTACAACAGCATCGCTTATGGCAAGGTTGTATGATCCAACAGCGGGACAAATCATATTAAATGGAGTAGATATTCGCTCATTGGACGCTGATACCAGAACATCCAAAATCGGTTTTATCCTTCAGGAACCATTCCTTTTTAGCGGAACCATTCGCGATAATATCCTGTATGGAAACTCACAATATAAAGACATTTCGAACCAGACCCTGGCAAAGATACTGTCGGAATCGGGACTCGATGGATTGCTCGAACGATTCGATGGCGGACTGACTGCCGAAATAAAATCATCGGGCGATAGTATCAGTTTAGGGCAAAAGCAACTGATTGCCTTTATTCGTGCTGTATTACGCAAACCCGAACTGCTGATTCTTGATGAAGCAACTGCTAACATCGATACCGTTACAGAACAACTGCTTGATGAAATCCTCAAAAAACTGCCCGAAAGTACAACGCGTATTATCATTGCTCATCGCCTCAATACGATTGAGAATGCAGATGAAATATTCTTTATTAACTCAGGTTCTGTAACCAAAGCCGGTTCGTTGAGCGATGCGGTGAACCTGCTGTTGCATGGGAAAAGGGAAAGTTAATTGTTTATATATTAACAGATTTGAATAGATTTTCTTTAAAAACTCATCAGTCATGAAAACAAAAACAGTCTTAACGGTTGCAGCACTAAGCGGTCTTTTGGCCGTCATATTAGGTGCCTTTGGCGCACATGTTTTGAAAGGAATAATCAGCCCCGAAATGCTCGAGATATATAAAACCGGAATTCAATACCACTTTTATCACACCTTTGCACTTTTAGCAATCGGAATTTTGATGAATTTTAACCAATCAAAAGCTTTGAAGCTATCAGCATATCTTTTCATAATTGGCCTGATCCTATTTTCAGGGTCTCTTTATATAATGGCAATATCAGGAATTAAAGCTTTGGGTATTATCACTCCGTTTGGAGGTGTGGTATGGATTGCAGCCTGGATTTTATTGGTCGTTCACTGCAGCAAACTGGCAACTTCGAAATAATTTAAGCCGCAATTATTTAACACATTCAAATGAATATTGCATCAAAAGTAAGAGATATTATTATCAGTATTGTTGATTTATTTTATCCATGGTTTTCGCGTTTTCTTTCGCGCGAAACGTTCCTGTACCTTGTATGCGGAGGTGGAAACATGGTATTGGACCTTGTGCTATATTTCATCAGTTACAATTTTATTCTTCACAAACAAATAATTGATCTTGGATTTGTTGCGATTAGTCCGCATATCACCGCATTTATCATGTCTTTCAGTATTACTTTCCCATTGGGTTTTCTGCTTGCCAAATACATCACCTTTTCACAGTCTGATTTACGCGGTCTTATACAACTTTTCCGATATGGTGTGACAGTAGTGATGTGTATTCTGATGAACTATGTATTTCTAAAGTTGTTTGTGGAATATTTTCATTGGTATCCTACTGTTTCGAAGGCTGTCGCGACTATTATCATTGCTATTTACAGCTACTTATCGCAAAAACATTATACATTCAGGCAAGTAGCGAAGTGATCTTTAATTTTGAGCTGCCTCGCTTCAAATTATTTGACCATTAAGGATAAAAAAAACGAAAATTTGTATTTTCTCATAAAGTGATTTGGTTATGACAACGATTGATCTGAAAAATATCTTAATACATCGAATTGTCGGGATCAATGATAAATCTTTTCTCGCAGCAATTAATACTTTGGTTGAAACTAAATCTGAATCGACTATCTATAAAACAACTCCGCAACAACAAAAAAGGATTGAGGAAGCCATCGTTCAAATTACAAAGGGTGAAATCTTTACGAATGAACAGGTTGAATTGGAAATAGACAAATGGCTAAAAGAAAAGTAATTTGGTCTTCAGTGTATTTTCATCATTTACTCCACCTGGAACCTTAGTATTGTTCTGAGTCTTTCCGGTATTGTCTTTCTTGCATCCGACAAATAGATTTCGCGATGCGTATGTGATTTCCGTTTTAGTTGCTGATTTTCAGTAAATTGTTCCATCAACTTAAAACTTTTCGGTTCATTATCGAAACTGCCCATATGTAACATCTGAACGCAATTCCCTTCTTCAATGATCTCAAATTTGACCTGATCTAATAGCTGATGTGGCTTTTTCTTTTTTGTCCTTTCAATAAAGTCTTTAGCAACATCAGCAGTTACAAAAGCAGGTTGCCTTATCATTAGTTTATAGACCAATGAGTTTTTGTCAAGCTTCCCATCGAAATTATTCTTTGCTTCCTCATTAATATCCCAAACTCCTTCAAGAGGATAAACCGCGTAATCAAAATAGTTCTCAGGCTCTTCACCCGATTTTGGACTCATCTTAATGGCATACGATAATGAAAACAATACGCCGACGTATTCCGCAAAATTGTCATCATTGGGATTGCCTTCTCCTTCAATCGTATAAAAGTTAAACTTTGGTACAACGATTTTCTCTGGTTTAACATTGGGGAAATAAAAATTCTTTTCCGATTTCTTCCATTCATGCTTCATCTGATCCTATATTAGTTTATTCATAAATCCTGCGTAAAGTTAAACACAAATTACAATACATCAGAATATCATTTCTGAAAGTAATAATTCCTAAAAAATATTCATATGTGTCAAATACTTTTGAAAAATTAAAGGCGTTCACACATTCGTAATTGCTTGAGAGGACTAAAAGGATAGATTTCATAAAAATAAAACTCGAATCGTTGTTTGTTAATTTCCTGATATTATCCGATCTTAACCGGATATATCCGATTATAGACGGATGGTTACAATCGTTTTTTTTTTATATTGCAATAAATTATTACCATCTTATTCAAATTGTAACCAAATTATGAGCGAACATTTTGTTAATATAGATTTATCATCGTAATAATTATTAAAATGAAAAGAATTAGAATATTCCTAAATGCATTAATAAATAATGAGTTAGTAAAAAGATGAATATTTTCATTTGAAATAGACTTATGAATTAACCGACCTGAATGAAGATTTATGAAAACAAAAGTACTACAGGTTGAAAAAACATCTGTTTTGGTTTTTATGATTACTATTATTTATGCTTTGGTTTTCATTTATGAAACCAGAAGCCTAATTAATGCATACATAAATCCGATCCTCACGCCAGAGCTAAATAATAGTTTCTTGGCACACCTTTATATACATAGGGTTGTTGCTGAAGAAACTTCTAACTTGCTAAATAACAATACATCTTAACTGAAATAGTGTCTCTATACTCCCTTACTAAAATACCTGTATTACATTTGAAGTTTACAGATCAGGGGCAAAGCACGCGCTTGCACAATCAGTCTATCTGACAATGACATCACTTTAGACATAACTGCTTCAAATTATAGTATTTGATTTTGATTTAACCAACAACTAAACAATCCCAGGTATTTATATTGGGGCGCCAAAACTTGAAGAACGTGTATTAAAAACTTTTTTAAAAAATGAAATATGAAAATAATAGTAGTAACAATTATAATTTTTTGTTGTTCATATTTACAAGCGACTAATCGTTATGTGGCTAAAACAGGTAATGACAATAATGTAGGAACACTATCGGCTCCGTATTTGACAATTCAGAAAGCTGCAAGTGTTGTTAATCCTGGTGATACAGTGATTGTTATGGATGGGATATATACAACAAGTGAAGAACAAGTTGTACATATTGCAAGAGGAGGTAC
>JAATGF010000151.1 GCA_015654795.1 Bacteroidales bacterium | reverse complement strand
TTCAACTAAGTTTTTGTTTCGCTACACTTACAAAAACCAAGTTTCACTGAACATGCATCGTAACTATATTCGTATTTCAAAGAACCGTTGTTATTGGCTACATGCGTAATATTGCCCAGGTAATCGCGCAACAGGAAGTAGGGTGTTTTTGTGGTCCCTGAGCTTTCTATTACCACGGGAGCTGAATAAGCATCACCACCCACAAAGGTATAATCTTTTTCGACACCGTTCAACCATTCTTTTATGTAACTGCCGCCGATATACGTTCGGGCAAAGAAGGGCACACCGTTATTTTTCACAGTCATTTTGGCCCTCGCGTCATCGGGATTGTAAACAAAATCGGCGGTATAGGTGCTTAAGTCTTCGGCAATTGTGCTGACCTTTTCGAACGAGGTATAAGTGATATTTTGGTTTTTCGCATAGGTCAACGGCTACGTGCTGCCGCGTGTCATGTTGGGAGTAGTACAGTTGCCAAGCACACTTTCCATATGTTACCATCAATTTGATTCCAATGAGCTGACGAGTAGGAGCTATAGAAGATCAAAATCTTTATCGGATTTTATATTTGTCACGAATTATATTTGGAAACATTTGTTGCATACGTACTTCTTCTAGTTTTCTAATTTCTTCCCTTGTTTCCGCATACTTTGTATCACTAAAAAGTTCTTTGATTCGGACTAATTCATGAAAAAGAAAGCCTCTATACTCTTCTATCGTTATTGATTTATTTAAAATCTTTTCTTTCAATAGCATAGCTTTTATCAAAGCTAGATCATACCAATTCTCATTATCAAAAGAACTACAAACATCAATTGTTTCTATACTTTTGGAACTTGTAAACCGAACTTGTATTATCGCATCACTAAAAACAATATAATAATCCTTAAAGTATTCAGAGCTTTTTTCGTCTATTAATTTAAAACCATCATGTTTTAAAAAGCCAAATATTTCTTCTCTTTTCATAGTTTATTTCATTTAAATAGCCACTTACCATCCTCATTGACTTTGTATCCCAAATCAAATAAATAATTCAATTCTTTTCCAAAAAAGCTTCCTGGCTTAATTTTATTCAGGGGGGTAGCCAAACGAATTTTATCTCCCCGTAATATCATCCTATCTAGGAACTTCTTATTTGCAGCCCATTGATCTGCTGGTGTCATTTTATCCCAAATATTACTTGGAATTTCAAATCTATTTGCATTTAAGCTGCCGGACAGTTCAACATATTCTGGATAATGCCCTAAAACTGTTGTTCCACCACTGCTTCCTGTTTCTTTAACCAGCTTTTTGTATAATTACTCGCCAACTCTGTTAATCCAAAGGTAGCAAGATTAATTGAAAACCGCTTGCTGAATAGGTAGTTACCAACATTTTGATTATCACCTCATTCTCTTATTGTTATTTTGTGTCAAGCATCTTAAATCCTGTAGAAATGATTTTAATTTCACCACCAGTTGAGTTTAATCTTATTACATAATAATTTAAGACAATATTATCAATCAATCCTTTCCATTTCAAGAATAGATCAGTTAATACTTTATCTTCATTTGTTGAATAGGCATTTAAAATATTTTCTTCACTAGCTATCCCAAAATTCAAATCCAAATTTGCCCAATAAACTTTTGTAAATGATAAAATATTTTCTTTTCCGTTTGGCCAAATAATTTCAATTAATATTGAATCATTAATTCCAGGACTTCTTCGATCAATAATTAAATTTTTAATTATTGCATCATGCCAATAATAATTATTAAAATTCATAATGATATTTTTATTTCCACCAAGGCCATTTATTTATATCAAAAATATGCTTCTTTCCGCCATCTATGTGAAAATGACTGAAATTAGGTCCTTTAAATCCCGGTAAAGTACCTGGATCAATTCGAATTTTCTCAAAAAAAGTCCCATTTTCCATTATCCCATAACTACCACTTCGAAGCGGATTCTCAATAAATTCACTCGGAATATTCGCTCCTTTTGGTAAAACTATCCCATCTTTAGTAACAATTAATGCATCTGTTACCGGGTTTTTAACCAGCTTCTTTGTATAATTACTTGCTAACTCTGTTAATCCAAAAGTAGCAAGATTAATTGCAAATCGTTTAGAAAAATCATCAAATTTTACTGGCTGCACTCCTTCTCCGGTAATATCAATGGCCGAGGTCAGAGCCATTTCTCCTATGGTGATCAATTTTGGGTGAGTGGCAACCCATGATCCAAATTTACTTAGTTGTAATCCTGCTTTATATTCAGCCCCAAAACCACCGGTTGCACCACCAACAACTGCCGATGCACCAACATCGAACCA
>JAATGF010000016.1 GCA_015654795.1 Bacteroidales bacterium | reverse complement strand
TATATGAACTGAATAAATCTGTCTGAACAGGTAATTTATCTACATCGAATAACGTTTTTCCGGGCGGCATTACAACTTTTTTAACTATTCCGTTTAAGCCGCAAACGAATTCAAAGCTAAGGTAGTGGAGTAAACAAATGCGCACCCTTTCACAAAAATTGCTGAATGCCGTTTTACCTTTGCAGTAGATCCTGCGAATCAATTCCAACAACAGGTAAACAATCAAGGAAATGAAGATTTGTGATTTTACAGCATTTTCGCTTGTTCCCAAAAAGGTTTTGATTTGTAAGTTTTGCTTCATAAGTTTAAAAAAAATTTCGATGTCCCAGCGTTTTTTATATAGGTCGGCTATTGTTATTGCCTGCCAATCTATTTGATTGGTAATAAGGTGTATTACCTTATTATCGTCTTCTTTATAAACGGTTACTAATCTGAATATCTTACCTTCTAGCCCTGCTTTTTTTGCCTCTTTGCTTGTAAATTTTATCAACTCATCTTTCAAAATATTTTGCTCTCTGTCATCAGGTAAATCTAATTCTTCAACACTTTCGTATAGTACTTTGCCTTTAAGACGAGTTACAAAAACATTTTTTGCCTCATTTCGACTTTTAAATAACTCAAAATCAAAGTAAGCCCTATCCTCTACCACAATTGTTCCTTTGGGAAATATCTGACTAGCCAATCCTTTACTGTCATGAACTTTAGCTTCTGTGATATTGATATAATCGGGCAATCCCAAGGTATCGTCCCAAACGGTGTGGATTTTCAACCCACCTTTAGCTGTACGGAACTTTGCCCAGTCAAAAAGATTTAAACAAAGGCTAACAGTAGAACTGTCAATCAGTTTAATGGTCTCATTTTTCACCTCTTCAATAACAGCTCTTTCTCGCTTATCTGTCAAGATGCGTCCGTAATGCTTAATCAACTGGTAATAAATATCTTCAAAGACCTTATAATTGCGATTTTTATTGCCATCGCTCATCGTTGATTTGACAGGATTCTGCTTTAATCCCATATCAATCATATAGGTGCTACTAATTGATAATCCGCAACTTATATCCGAAAGCGTATAACACTTTCCCAGCTGTCCGAAACTTAAAGCCACCAACTGGTCGTAAGTTTTGTATTTATGGCACCCTTTATCTGTTTGAAATTTTATAGACAGATTTACGAAGTACATACGCTGGAATTAAATCTAAAACCTGACGAAGTATCGGTTTTTTGTTATTTTTGCTACGCCTGTGTAATTTCATTATTGATGTGAGTTTTTGTCGACTACAAAAATATGAGATTCTCAGGCACTTTCATTTTTTAAAGTTTCGGATAGTAGTGAAAATCTATTAATTAACAAAGGCGGCTTTTGCACCACCAACAATTTCTTTACCTTTAGCCCAAATTATGACATAAAAAATCAAAAAATACTTCATATAGCCATATTCGCCTGTTATAATAGAATAAACTAAGTAAATAGCTACAAGAGCAAGCATAATAGCAATATTTTTGAGATCAAAATTCTGAATTATTAATTTTAAATACTGGAAAAGCATAACAATCCAAATTATTATTCCTATAAACCCATTGTTACAAAGAATAACAAGCAGTAAGCTTTCGAAACCCAACATAACAGGGTGTTCACCATGTACAGTATTATAAAAACCAGTCCAATTAAAACCTTTTCCAAAAAGGTAATTTTGGCTGATCGCGTCTAATCCTCCTTGTAATTGAATAAAACGCAATTCTATTGAGGAACCTTTAACTTCAGTTGATTCAGTGTCTACAATGGAACTTAAATAACGATCCATTCCTGGGATTTGATGAATAATGACGAATACAATAGCGATAATAATCAATATGCTATAAACATTTTTAAATCTTTTTTCATAATAAAACAGTATTGAAAATCCAACAACTAACGCTCCTATAGCAGTTCTCACACCCATTACCATAATCGAAACAACAACTATTAGGAATAAAATAATATTTAAAATATTTTTCCGAAGATTGTCGATGTCTATTAAGGTAAAAATGAATAAAGAAGCAAGACTTAAAAATAAGCCATTAGTCATTGGATGTGGAAAAACTCCACTAATCCGACCAAACATTCTTCCGCCATTTTCAGCTAAAGCATATCCTTCATTAAATTCTTCACCGCTTAAGGGTAATATGGTCATTAAGTAAGGATTAATCCCGTATAATTTAGTTAAAAGAATGGTATAAATTGAAGCTAGAACTATTGCAACAAGTATTGTATTTGTAAATATAGAAATTGCCTTTGGGTCTCTATTCATTACATTTATCATAATAAAAGGCAGTAAAATAGTACGCATAAAATCTATACGGATCATATTTAACTGAAAATCATAAGTCACATCATTATGGAATGGAATGATAATAAACTGAGCAATATAGAGAAATAAAAACGGTTTTAGTGGTTTAAAAATAAGTGTCTTATAATTATAGTTAACTAGTAATGCAAGCAGCATTAAAAGAGTAAATATGTTCTGACCTAACGAAAAAAACTTAAGAAATGGAACTAAAATACTATAAAATAAAAACATGGAAATACCTATTTCAATGCGAACAAAACACATTACAATGGTAAACAATAAAAATGTGGAAAATATTATAGTTAACATTTAACTTCTTTAACGTAATAGAAGAATTAATTGATAGTTTTAATAACTTTTGCAGGATTACCACCTATAACTGTATTTGGAGGCATACTTTTTGTTACAACAGCATTTGCACCTATAATTGAATTTTTACCTATTGTTATACCTGGGAGTAATGTCACTTTTTCGCCTATCCAAACACCATCTTCAATAATTACTGGACCTTTAGAATAAAGAGCACGTTTTGACGGAGCTTTTTTGAGAGATTCTATTTCGGCTTTGCCATGAGAATTATCTGTAATAGTTATCTTTTTACCCATTAATACATTATCACCTATTACAATCTTATTAATTGCTGTAATATGGTAGTCTTCTCCTATCGAGACATTGTTGCCAATAATAATTTCGGGTGTAAAAACATCCTCCATATAGTTATCCCAAGCAGCAAGAATCCCCCTTTTCCCTAATCCTGTTTTATCTCCAATTGTAATGTATTTGCCTCCTTTTAATGCAATGGGATATCCTATTGAACAGGATCCTAAAGACTTAAATTCAGTTGATATCCAATAAGTATGAAGCTTTGTTAAGAAAAATCTATAACGAACAGATGCTGAATAAGACCAAATAATAGCTGCAAGCTTGCAGCTAAATATTACTATACTTAAAATGATTTTTTTCATTCGGGAGGTTCAAAAAATTCGTTTTTTAATATCCTTAAGTCAAATTCTTCTGACAAAACCGTAATTAGATCATTCTATATCTTATGCAAACTTCAGACTATAATTAAAACAAGTAATTTGTGGTCTTTTATGGATAAAAGTATCCGGTTCCTTATATTTTCGTTAGCTTATATATGTATTTTATAGCTTATTAACAGTTATTCGGATCAATTGTTCATATATGGAAATATGGCATGTCGAATTAATTGGTATTTAAAAACTTAAACTATAAGATAGGTCTAAGAAACTAAAAAAATACTACTTTGCAGATGCTTCCTATGGATTTACTATTTAAGTAAGATGTTGATTAGCAAATCGTTCGTCAAATAGACCTGTTTTACCAATGAGTTTATAGTTTTTTAACATTGCCTGATAGTTATCTGTTTTCAATAGTAAAACATAACATATAAATTTAATATGCTGATAATTGAATATTGAATCTCCAATTATCTATTTATAATGCGTTATTTGTTGCTTAATTATTGAGAATTCTCTTTTTGATGTTTCCTGCCATCTTCTGAATTGGATAGATAATTAACTGGATTAGACCTGTGTAGAAATGAGGATTAAATTTGAAATATTGAAATATTAAAGTAAAATTTATTTTGTTAAAATTATGATTGTTTTTATAAATAATTTCTTTCAACCATGGTTTTAAAAAACTATTAAAAAACGATGATTTAACAATATATAAAGTGATATAGTTAATCTTTTCTTGTTCAAATGCTTTATGTATGATTTTTCCAATGAAATTTCCAACAAAAACCTCAAAGAAATCATAACCTCCTTTTTTAATTCCTTTTAAATTGCAAAAAAAAAGACCATTAACAATTTTTACTTTCTGTTTTTTTTCAAATACATCAAGAAATAATAATAAATGAGGAAATAAAAGTCCTTCAAATTGAACTGTACTGACATATTTCCGGAAATCGCTTTTCCAAATAGAAAAAGTTCCAATCCAGGTTGGCCAATAGGTTGTAGCTCTATAGAAACAATTTAAATCAGTGCATATTATATTGGATGTTTTACTTTTTTGGTTTTGGAAATATAATATTACATGCTCGTTTTGATTCTTGATTATTTGATTGATTATCTCATCTAACATATTTTCCATGATCAGAGAGTAATCGTTTAACAATTTCAATAGCTTACCATTGCCGTATTCAAGAACTTTCAAAATATTCTTTTCCATTCCAATATTTTCCGAATTCTTGTAATATTTAATGTTGTGGTATAAGGATAAATATTTCTCTGCAATTTTAAACGTGTTGTCTGAAGAGTTATTGTCTAATATTACAATTTCAGTTCTGTTATCAAATCCTTTTTGCAGGACAATACTCTCCAAACATAAATTCAATTCTGATGACCTATTATAAGTTGGAATACATATTGAAAGTAATATTTCTTCTGTGCTTTTATTTACTGATTCCATATTCCTTTTGCCGTATTATTTATCAACTTATAGTATTGAATTGGCATTAATATGGCAGGTATTAATAAAACCATATTTGTAGCCAAAATAACACCAGTAGTACCTAATGCTAAATTCTTTGCAAAAAAAATTGCAATCGGTACTGTTAAGATTGACTGTAAGACTGCCATCCAAAGTTCTAGTTTGATCTTACTAACACTTGTAATGTAGAAAACAAAAGGGCTGTTCCAACCCATAATTATTGTGAAAAGTGCAAATTGAAAAGAGAGTGAATATGAAATCTCGACACCTGCACCAACCCAAAAACGAAATACAAATGGAGAAATAGCCCACAAAACAATAATTCCAAATGAAAATAAGCCCCAGCCCTGTATCAATCTTTTTATTGATTTTTCTATCCACTGTCGATCATTTTTCGCATTAGCTTCAGTAAAGGCAGCCCAGAAAGGTGTTATAACAATGGTTAAGATTGCTTGAGTAGATGCAAACAAACGATATGCTATATTGTACGGAGTTACCTCTTTAGGGCTAAAAAGCTGTGATATAATTATATTAGCTGAGGAAAACATGATTACAGTGGTTATTTGAATCATAAAGAATTTAATTCCAAGCCCAACCAAATCATTAAAATTATTCTTTTCTGGAAAAAATTTCCATCGAGGTTTATATTCTTTTAATGTGGTACTAAAAAGGTATATTGTATAAAATAAGTAAACTAATATTGGAGCTAACATGAAAGAAATTGAAATGGTAAAAAGATTAGCCACATTCAGTTTTTGTAATAATAAAATAAATAACAATGATAACAGATTTGAGATAAACATCATGAAATTACTATATGACGTTTTATGAAGAGCCAATAGTATAGTACTTATATTTTTAAGAAAGAGTTGAATTGAGAATAATACAAATACGCTCCATACAATTAGCTGTATTGGTTCATTAAAACCTTCTTTAAGATTTAGAATTGAAGCCCAATTCAAAAATATATTGAAAAAAGAAAAAATGATAATAAATAAAATTGAAATTATCCACATTGCAGAATAGAGTGTTTGCACATATTCCTTGGCTAATATTTTTTCATTTTTTGCCAAAGCTTCTGTGAATTTATTTCGAAAACCATAGCCTAATCCAATATCCATCATATTAAACCAAGTTATAATTGAATAAATGGTTATCCATACACCATATTTTTCTTGATCCAGGAGATTAATGGTTAACGGAACCAGATATAGAGAAGCAAGAATGCTTAAGCCTTTGATCGCAAAAGAACCAATTATGTTTTTCTTTACAATTTTTGTTCGCTCGGAGCCTGAAATAATTTTGTTTATTATTGGTTTTATTGCTATTTCCATCGATAAATTTTAAATCTTCAATAATTGGAATTTAAAATTCTTTTAATTCCTTCCTCAACAGTAACTCTAGGTGCCCAACCCGGTACTAAATGCCCTTTTGTCCAAGGATTCATTACTTCTCTTTCCCGATAAGGTCTTTCCCCCCAGTTTATATTAAGTTTTGAACAAGTAACCTTTTCAAAAATGACTGCTAATTCTTTAAGTGTATAACGTTTCTCTGCCTTTATGGCAAAAACAGAACCATTCGTAATTTCTAGATTGTTACTGTGTAAATGAGTAGCAAGTAATGCGAAAGCATTAACAATATCGTCGATATATGAAATATCTATCAATTGTTCTCCAGGAGACATCCCTAAAGTTTCACCGGTTTTAGCAACCCGTTCCCACAAATTAAATACCTTAGGACGGTTATCATTGGGGCCATAAGTGTCAAAAAGTTTTATTGTGGCAAACTTAATTAGATTAGTTTCAAAATATAATCTCGCAATATTAATGAAGGCCTCTTTGGTTGCAGCATATAAATTAACTGGTGAATATTCCTGATTTTTGTAGTTTTGCCAATATGTTCCTGTATTTATAAACCATTTTACTTTTGCTTTCACTGCGTTTTCAAGCAACAACGTACTGAATTTAATATTTGTATCAATTAGGGGTTCAACATCAGTTGAGTTATGATCACCTGATTGAACAAATGATGCTAGATGTATGATCCCGTCAATATAGCTTTTCTTAAGAAACGCAACATTCTCATCTATATTATGGTTGGAAATAATAAATGATTTTACCATATCTTCTCCAAATGGATTTTTTTCGCCTTCGAGAAGAGTGCAAAATAGAGTGTGGTTTTCTGTTAATAGTTGTTTAGTGAGATGTGAACCTATAAATCCTGTGGCGCCAGTTATTAAAATATTCATGAAATAGAAGATTATTAGATTTTTGCGAATCATTGAATTAGCCATTGTAGATATGCCTAAGTTCTCCAAATGAATTAACATGAGAATGTTGGCACCAAGCAATGAGTTTCCTAATTGCTACTAAATTACTCCCAGTCATCGGTGAGCACATTCCCGGCTGTTACTCCTTTTGAAATCAATGCTTGTTTAAATGCTTTGATCATAGCTGGAGGGCCAGAAATAAAATAATTACTGACTGGACCATTTTCAATAAAGATGCTTTGAATATCAATAATGCCGTTTGTGTCCTGGTAGAACATACGAATTGTCACGAATTTATTAGGAATGTCACGAAGTCGTACTGAGTTTAATTCGGGTTCGTAGATGTTATATTCTTTGGAACGGAAACCCAGATAGATTTTAGGGTTGATGTATTCGTTGAAGGATTCGTGCGTAAAAAGAGATAGGAAAGGGGTGATGCCTGTTCCTCCGGCAATAAATACAGTGTTTGTTTTATTATGAGGTTGGGTAAACAGATCACCATAAGGTAATTTTAACCAAACCTCGGAGCCTACTTTTAAAGTTAGTTCCATTAATTTGGTGAATGCGCCTTTCACCGCGTATGTAATTCGTATTGTGTCCTCATCGGGATTACTCTGCATCGAAAAACATCGTGAGTCGGGCCACTGACTTGATCCATCGTAATCTGCATCTAATGCGATATGCAGGAATTGGCCGGGAAGGTATTTGTATTTACTTCCCAATGATTTAAATTCCAGCGTATAGATGCCTGAAAATGGATTGAGAATAGAAATTAGTTCGGACTTATATCTCTTAGCAAGCATTTTTTCTTTGATAAAAATTTATTTCGCGAATTGAAACGAATCGAAGATCAGCGAAGCTAATTACACGAAAGGCGAGTGGCATGAATAGAGATTGGTTGTTTGTCGTGTTATTTTTTAATAAGTTCATCCAAAACCAATACTTTGAGTTCTTTAACGGCTTTTAACTGAATATCGTTGGTAAGAAAATAATCGGCTGCGACATAAACAACTGTTGCAACTTGAATTGAGTCCGGAGTTTTCAATCCGTACTTAGCCCGATAACCTGCAGCCCATTTTGCAATTTCGACATTTTAAGATCGAGAATATCGATGGATGGTGAATTGCAGAGAAAGTTTTGGTATTGTTCGACTAATTGAATTTCATTCTTACGCATTGGCAGAACCAAAACTTCAAGTAAAGTAATCACTGAAGTTTGAAAAAGGAATTCACCTTTGCTGTTATCTAAAAAGAGTGTATTTAAAACTGATGATAATGTTGGTTTTCCTCAATATAGTAAATCAAAGGGGCTGTATCGAGGAAAACTTTTTTGTTTTTCAGCTTTTGCATTAGTCCCATGATTCACGCTCTGAAACGACATAAGATTCGATGTCGATTTTTTGCCAAATATTTTTGCCCAATCCTTTTAATCGGGTGATTGAATATTCCTGTTGGGATTTATCCTCCCTTTTTAGTAAGTTGATGATTCTAGACATGACATTGATTTTTCCGTTATAATCCAGTTTTTCTATTTCATTAACGATCTGATTTATGTTTATAGTGTGTTCCATAGCAAATGATATTTAAAACAAAGTTATGCAATTTTAATGATTAGATGATTAAAATGCAAATAATTCAAAGCTTTGTCATCGTAATATACAGGCAAATTTTTTATTATTGGGGATGTTAGTTTTCTAAAATTCCAATTTTAATGTCTCCGAATAAACACTCTCAGGAAAACCATAACCAAGCTTTTTATGAACTTCGATACACGCTCCGATTATCTTGTAGCTTTCATTTTTGAAGAGTATCTCCGCCATAGCTCCTTGCTCCTTCGTGTAATTCGTCCTAATTCGTGGAATTTGTAATGAATGCATCCAATACACCTTCAACATAGCTAAACATTGCCTCCGTTAACCCAGGGTATGTCCCTAGGAAGAAGGTGTTGTTCATGAGGTAGTCCGTATTGTTCAGATGGTCTGCAATCCTGTAATTTTTAGTCATAAATCCCGGCTGTTTCGTAATGTTCCCTGCAAATAGGTTGCGGGTTTCGATGAGCTTTGCATTCAGATAGGCTGTAAGTTCATCACGTTTAAACGGGGCACTTTCTTTTAATGTTACTATAAATGCAAACCATGCCGGATCAGCTCCTTCAGTAGCTTCGGGAAGAATGAAGAAATCCGGGTACTTCGTGAAAATGCGTATCCATTCATGAAAATTCGCCTTTCTTCTCTCGCAAAAATGAGGAAGTTTGTCTATCTGGGCAGCGCCAATAGCAGCCTGTATATCGGTCATCTTCAAATTGAACCCAATTTCGGAATAGACATATTTATGATCGAACCCAAAAGGGAGGTTCCCAAATTGTTGGGAAAATCGTTTACCACAGGTGTTGTTTTCTCCACCTGCACAATAGCAGTCGCGACCCCAGTCACGGAAGGCACGAACCAATTGAGCCAATCGCGGATCATTCGTACAAATTGCCCCGCCTTCGCCGGTTGTAATATGATGGGCCGGATAGAACGATATTGTAGAGAGATGAGCGAAAGATCCAGTTTTTTTGCCTTTATACACACTCCCAAATGCATCGCAATTATCTTCGATGACCCATAAATCATGTTCTTTCGCCAGTTGCATCACAGCATCAATATTGAATGGATTTCCCAATGTGTGTGCAATAAAGATACAGCGAGTTTTGGGAGTAATCGCCTTGCGCATCATTTCAATATCAATATTGTAGGTAGGGATCTCCACATCCACAAATACAGGAATCAAACCATGCTGAATAATTGGGGTAACTGTAGCAGGAAAACCAGCAGCGACAGAAATAACCTCATCACCAGATTTTAATCTTTTATCGCCAAGTTTTTCTGAAGTTAAAGCTGAAAATGCGAGTAAATTAGCTGAAGAGCCTGAATTGGTAAGGAGCACATGTTCAACGCCGAGAAATTCTGCGATTTTTTCAGAAAATTCTTCCGAGAAGCGTCCTTCGGTTAGCCAGAAATCAAGCGAGGCATCTACTGCATTGATAATCTCTTTTTCATCAAAGACTCTTCCGGCATAATTAACACGCGATTTGCCCGGTATAAATATTTTTTCTGAAAAGCGTTGATCATGATAAGTTTGAGTATGCCCGGTAATTATTAAACGTTGTAACTGATCAATTTTCGTTTTTTTAAGCTGCCCCAATTTTTTCTTGAGAAATTTAGGCGTTGCAAGTAATTGTTTGGATATAGGGAAAACGGTATTATCATTCAACAAACCACCTTCTTCTAAATCCTGAGGTTTAACCTGAAATACCTTTTCTTTACTCCAATTATCTATTTTTGAACTTCCGGCAATAATCAGAATGTCACCTTTTGAATTTGGTGGTGCAATAACTACAACTGGTCGTGGTTTGTGTTGGTCGGAATCAGTAAAAGGAATATCATAAATATAGATTTCCCCGATATTAACATTGGTTACAGATATTTGCTCCATAGCTCGTCTTCATTTTTATCGTCTTCGATAACTTGATTGTTATTTGCAGCATAGAACTGCTCATCCCCAGATAACTGATTGTATTTTTTTGAAGGTTTGGTTGCCAGGATGATGATTTCTGCCTCTTCTGCGAAATCTTCAGGAATATTGAACAGATGAAACTGTTCTTTGGATAATTGTCTTCTAATTGCTTTCATTATAGTACGAATTACACGAATTTGTAAAAATTTCGCTGATTAGTTATAATATTGTTCGATTTGAACTTCAGTCACGGTTCGTATGTTATCACCTCCAAGAAAAGACTTATTCCAATCGACAATGGATTTGAGTGTGGTTTCGATATCCCATTTGGGTATCCAACCCAGCTCTGCTTTCGATTTGGAACAATCCAATTTAAGGTAGTTCGCTTCGTGAGGCTGTGGTGTAGTGTCGACGCTAAAGGATGCGCCTTCACCCCAATATTCACAGATCGTTTTGGTGATCCATTCTACATTTCTTGCATCTTTATCATCCGGACCAAAATTCCAACCTTCAGCATATTTTGCACCTTCTGAAAATAGTCTTGCTGCTAAAATCAGATATCCAGTTAACGGCTCCAGTACATGTTGCCATGGACGGATCGCATAAGGACTACGGATTTTTACCTCTTCACCTTTTGAGATGGCACGAATAAAGTCCGGGATCAAACGGTCATCTGCCCAGTCACCACCACCGATCACATTGCCTGCACGTGCAGAGGCCAACGCAACACCGTGTTCTGCATATTTAGCGGGATTAAAATAGGAATTCCGGAACGAAGAGGTGACCAGTTCGGAACAACCTTTACTGTTGGAATAGGGATCATAGCCACCCATGGGTTCATTTTCACGGTAACCCCAATGCCATTCGCGGTTCTCGTAACATTTATCGGTCGTAACATTAACGATCGATTTAACACTTTTTGTGTGATGACAGGCTTCCAACAGATGAACCGTTCCCATTACATTGATGGCATAGGTTTCAACGGGATTTTTGTATGATTCCATCACCAAAGGTTGCGCAGCCATATGAATAACAATTTCGGGCTGAACTTGCTGCATCACCTTCAGCAAATTGTCATAATCACGAATGTCGCCGATAAAGTAGGTGATTAATTTTCCGATTCTTGCTTCATTGAAAAGGGAAGGGTTTGTTGGCGGATCGAGTGCATATCCATATATATCAGCACCTAATTGATGCAGAAGCAGACATAACCAGGAGCCCTTGAACCCTGTATGGCCGGTTACCAGTACCTTTCTTCCTTTGTATATATTATTAAAGAGATTTGTCATTTTTTCAAAGTTTGACGAATTTCACGAATTTCACGAATTTAGACAAATTACACGAATTCAGCTAATTGATAATACGTTTATAGGTTAGCGATAGAGTTCCAAAGTTTATTAGTAGCCCAAGTTTAAATTTTGTCGCTTTTACATTATTAATTGTCTGTCGATGATCTGCGTCGATTAAAAATTTAGTGGCTTTTAACTCGATTATAATGGAATTAAAACATACAAAATCCGCTTTGAAATATTTTTTAAGTGGTTGATCATCATAAAATATCGGTAGCTTCTTTTCACGTTCATAGGGGATTTCACTTTTCTTAAACTCCAATTCTAATGCCTCTGAATTCACCCTGTGTAATAGTTTTCAGAATCCATGAAATGCTTTAATCTGCTTTTAATAAATCTCTTACCGTATGTAGATTTTAAATATTTTTCTCTGTGAAGTGCATCCTCTTGATTCAAGCAAGCTTCGAAATATACCAACTTTAAAGGTCTTCTGTTTTTTGTTGAATCAACCTCTCCATTATTGTGACCGTGTAGTCTCTTTTCTATATCAGAAGTATATCCCGTATAGAACTTATTGTCTTTCAAGCTATATAAAACGTAAGTATAAAACATGTTAAATATTACACAGGGTAAACACTCTCCAGAAAACCAGAACCAAGCTTTTTATGAACTTCCATACATACCCCGATGATCTTGTAACTCTCATCTTTAAATAGAATATCAATCATCGAAGCGTTCGTGAAATTCGTTAAAATTCGTGAAATTAGTAATGGTTTACCATTTAACCCAAGGAGCTTTGTTTTTCTCAATCATTTCTTCGAGTTGAAATTTGTCACGCTGTGTGTCCATGGGTTTCCAGAAACCTTCATGTTTATAGGTAAAAAGTTGACCATCCCGCGCCAGACCTTCGAGTGGTTCACGCTCAAATATTATTTTTTCTCCATCGGGGATATAGTCAAATACCTTAGGTTGACAAACAAAGAAGCCAGCATTGATCCATGCTCCGTCCCCTTTGGGTTTTTCCTGGAAAGCAAGGACTTTCTGTTCATCGTTGACTACTAAGGAACCATAACGTCCTTCAGGTTGAACAGACGTCATCGTGATTGCTTTCCCATGTGATTGATGGTATTTAACCAACTCAATAATATTGATATCTCCAACGCCATCGCCATAGGTAAGCATAAATGGTTCATCACCTACATATTCTCTTACCTTTTTGATGCGACCACCAGTCATTGTATCAAGCCCCGTATCAATGAGGGTTACTTTCCAGGGTTCAGCGTGGTTTTTAAGATAAGTGATCGAATTATTGCAAAGATCAACTGTCAGATCAGAGCGATGACGGTAATAGTTGGCAAAAAACTCTTTGATCATATAGCCCTTATAGCCGCAAAGAATAATAAATTCATTAAACCCATAATACGAATATATTTTCAAAATGTGCCAAAGTATCGGGCGACCTCCAATCTCAACCATTGGTTTTGGTTTCAGCGTGGTTTCTTCAGAAAGGCGTGAACCAAGTCCACCGGCAAGGATTAATACTTTCATTATATTTTGCAATTTGATTATATGATCAGGTAATTGAAATTCAAACCGATTGTCTAAATAAATTCTTGAAGTTTATTGCGAAAAAGTTATTGATTGAATTTTACGAATATTATTTTTATGATAATAGGTGCAAATCTGGTTGATTATTTTCCTCGATAGATGTTGGAACTGCGATGATGAAAAAGGACTCTAAGACGGATCACTTGGGTAAATTTTGCAAATCGCTTTCAACTGGTTTATGCAATAAGCAGCTGGCATGATAGTGCTAATTATTTGATCCTAATCCTTTAAAAATTAAGATAGCTCCATATTTTTTAGTAAGCGAGTCTGCCAGTCGCCAATCACTAATAGCCAGCAGCAATCATTACAAAATCCAATAACCTATATCAAACGTTATCGAGCATGAAAAAGTATGCTTTCTATAAGTTTTCCGAATTAGAGGCAAATAGAATATTTGTTCAAAAGCCATAGAGTCTAATTTTCAGCAAGTATCAATCCCGTTTTGCATCATCACCACAAAATTTTTACTGATGTGGAATCCGATAACAGCATTTTTTTCGCAAATATTAAACGCAAAAGGCTGCACAACATAACTAATAACCCAAAACGGCGACGATCATTGATTTAGATGATTGGTCCAGACAATCTTGGGTTCTGATTTTATCGATGAAATTGCACTAATAGACTATTCCCTGATATAATAACACGAATAATAACAGTGTTACACTATGAAACATTGTGTAATATAGTGACTACTGAAATTTGCACCTTAATGTATTATGAATCTACTTTTCAATTTTCTATTTTGTCATTCATCAATCTTATATTTCTTTCCAGTTTTTCTTCAAATCTGCCCAATATCTTTTCCCGAAGATAATTCCAAGACCGATAATGCCACCAAAGAACATCCAGGAGACCAAAATGAAAATTTTTGATTTGCTTGATTTTTCAGATGGGACAGTCACAGGTTCGATAATTGTATATATGGGCGTTTGTTTCTTTACTTGTATTTTGGCTTGCTCGAGCTGCTTCGCCAATTCCTGGTATACATTAAAGGCGATGTTATATTTGGTTTGTATGCGATCGGTTTCAATTTGTGATAAGCCACTTGTAAAATTCTTACTGCGATCGTTAACCAATGCCAGACTTACCTGAGCTTTTTCAAATTCAGCTTTGGTTTCGTCGCAACGTCCTTGTATAAAATCGAGGTTGGTTTTGGCTTTTTCAATTTTGAATTCTGTGATGTATTTCTGAAGTAAATCCATTGACTTTTGTGCCAGCTGCGCCGCAGCCAATGCTTCCGGCATCGTGACGGTCAAGGTTAGATATCCTTGTTTAGCATTCACATCCAGTGAGAGCATATTTTCTATTGCTTTTTTTACTGTGAATTGATTATTGGTCAGTGAAATTGGCTGTTTTTCATTCCCTTTTGGTAATACAATAATTTCTTTTTTTCCTTTGATTGCTTTTATCAGTAATCCTGGTAACCCTACCGTGTATTTTTTGACGGTAGCGAAAGGATTGAAATGATCGTTATTGATGTAATAATCATAAAGGCTAATGGCTTGTGGGTAATTTTCAAAGTTTAATGGGGTATTCATTATCTCAAGGGTAAATGGGACACTGCTTACAACCTGAGGATAGATAATAGGTGAGATATCTGCATCTTGAGAGAAATCAAGCGAAATTCCTGCAAGGGCAGCCAACCCACCCAATCCACCTAATTTTGATTTCGAATCGCCTCCTACTTGTGGAACCATTACCGTCGATACGGTATATTCATTTGGAGATAGCAACGCAAAAATAACACCCAGTATCGTTCCGGCAATTACTGAAAAGATAACAGTTCTTCGACTATTCCAAACCTTCTTAATTATTGGAAGGAATTCTTTAATGAAATCATTATCGGCTTCTGTCTGTTGATGAATTTGTTGTTCGTTCATTGGATAATAGATGATTGTAAAACGGATGAAGTATTGCAAAAGACTTATTCGTTTGCCTTTTTAATTTATTTTCAAATTGATGTGTATATTATAACAATGGTTCGGTAAATTTTAATATAAATATTTGTATATCAATAAAATAAACAAAAAATAAGTATGAAATAATTTGGTTAAGACCTTAGAAATCAGTAATTTAAAAGATTATTCCGTAATTTTTTATTTATGATTCCTA
>JAATGF010000011.1 GCA_015654795.1 Bacteroidales bacterium | reverse complement strand
TCCCTGTCCTGTCTCTCGCCTTATCTCCCCATCGCCCTATCTCCTTTTCTCTTTCTTTCTCTCCCTGTCCTGTCTCTCGCCTTATCTCCCCATCTCCCTATCTCCTTTTCTCTTTCTCTTCCTGTCCTGTCGCCGTATCGCCCCATCACCTCATCTCCCCATCGTTTTCTCGTCCGGTAAGACGAGAATCCTGCGATGGCTGTGCTTCCGTTATAAGGGAGAATACTACATCCATTGATTCATTCGCATTGCTTATGACATCAGATTATTGTCAGTTGCAACTTTTTTTTAAACTATTTTAGACTATGCTATCTGTCACATAATGAGGAACTGGTACTCTTTTTGTGAACAAAGGTTTTCCGTGTCTTCCGTTGCTTTTCACGATTCGTTAAACTTCTTTTATCCACTTTTGTTTTTTTAATACTTTTAGCCCCGAAATGAATCCTTCCAAAATCGATAACCTTATATTGCATTTACGCGTTGGTGAGCGCAGAGCTTTCGAAGAAATCTACCGGGATTTTTTTGGAGTGATTTATCATTTGGCTCTTCAATATCTTCGCGATGAGAAAGTTTCGGAAGAAATTGTTCAGGATTCGTTTATGAAATTGTGGGAAATACGGGAGACATTGAACGAGCAGTTTAATGTTCGGAATTTTCTTTATACGATTACTAAAAACAATTGCCTGAATTACCTCCGGAATCAGAAAATCGCATTGAAACATCAGGAAAGCATCAAATATCTTGAGATGCAGTTTAATTATGAGGCATTGGAAAAGCTGGGAAATTATGTGGAATTTGAAGAATTACGTGAGAAAATTGATCTTGCCATAGCCGCCCTTCCTGATGATCTTCGCGAAACCTTTCTCTTAAGTCGGTTCGAAGACCTTCATTATAAGGAAATAGCAGAAAAACTATCGATTAGTGTCAAAACCGTTGAAGCCCGAATGTCTAAAACACTACGAATTCTCCGTCTTGAGCTTAAAGATTACGTCACCCTGATCTGCTTGATTTCCAACTTCTTTTAATTAATGTTAAAAAATGTTTCATTTTTTTTAATTTTTCGATAGGGTAATGCAGTAGTTGTGTGTTTAGTTATTAATCTTAGAAAAAAAATGTCAGAGGAAATTTTCAGCAGGATTTTAGCCGATTTAGCGACCGAAACAGAAAAGCGTGATTTTTATAAATCGCTTGATGAGGATGCATCGTTGCGTGATGTTTTCTATCAGTATAAGAACATTTATGCAGCTTTAGATCGTAATTCGCCTAAAGACATTCAATTACAGCAGGATAGCTTTGAGAAGTTTTGGAATCGTGTGAAACCGGCAAGAGTGTTCAGTCCCGTTGAGTTATGGTATCAATACGCTGCTGTATTTGTTTTTGCGCTTTTGATTAGCTCTCTGTTTCAATACTTCCTTTCGGAAAATAAAAATAAAGAGGTTAAGGTTTTCACCCAACGCATTGAATATACCTCAGAAAGAGGATCCGTTTCAACCATCCACCTTGAAGATGGTTCTTCAATCTGGCTAAGTTCGGCATCTAAGATTATTCTGAGCAAAAGTTCAAACGGTGAAATGTCTGCCCAATTAAACGGGGAGGCTTATTTCGATATGGTTCCCAATCCCGGTCGCAAATTTGCTGTTGATTTGGGATATTTTAAGATGAAAGATATCGGCACTAAATTTAATGTCCGGGCCTATGACTTTGAAAACAATGTTTATACGACGTTAGTTGACGGAAAGGTCGATTTTTTCCAAAGCGGCGACAAGTCGATTCTATCAATGGCGCCGGGCGATTATGTGCGTTACGATAAGCAGACAAACCGCATGGCGGTCTCGCAGCAGGATCCTAATATTGCGACATCATGGAAAGACGGGAAATTTGTTTTCATCAATAAAACCCTTTCGGAAATTTGCCTTGAATTGGAAAACTGGTATAATGTAGATATTAACATCCGGAACAAGTCATTGGCCAATACTAAATATACAAGTGTAATTAAAAGAACTACTACTGTAAAAATGGTTCTGAAAATGTTGGCATTAACAGACAAAATCAATTATAAAATAGACGAAAGAAAGGAGGTGCGTGACATCGTTTACATCTATTAGAATAGCAAAGTGCATATGTGGAAAAACAAAGTGCACCCGTGGAGGGGTGCACCTGATTTCAGTAATCGAAACTGGTAGCGATCAGTTTCAAATTCAAAACTAAAAAAATACGTCGAAACTATGAAGAAAATTTTTGATTTGCTATGCATTGCACAGCAAAGGTGGGAAAAAACTATCCGAATTATGAAATTAACGGCTGGACTTATTCTTTTTGCAATAATCTCGGCTTCTGCTGTGAACTCTTACAGCATGACTGCACGCATCAATCTGAACTTAAAGAATGCTACAATTGTTGATATATTCAGGGCAATTGAACGTAACAGCGAATTTGGCTTTTTCTTTAAAAACGAAGAAATGAATCTTGAGAAACGTCAATCAGTAAAAGTAACAGATGCTACAATTGACGAAGTATTAGGTAAAATCCTTGATAATAATTACTCGTACAAGATACTTGATAAAAATATTGTTGTTACCAGGGGAAACGTAGAAGTGACACAACAACAAACCAAAAAGGTTACCGGTAAGGTTACGGATAAAAGCGGAGTCTCTCTGCCAGGTGTATCTGTCATTGTTAAAGGAACTACAACTGGGATAATAACGGACACTGACGGAAAATACTCGTTGGTTGTACCTAACAATGCAGTACTTTCATTCTCTTTTGTCGGAATGCAACCACAGGAAGTTGCAACTGATGGTAAAACTGAATTCAATATTGTTCTTTTAGATGAGACTGTTAATATTGAAGAAGTTGTAGCTATTGGATATGGTACACAGAAGAAAAAGGATTTGACCGGTTCTGTATCTAATCTTTCAGCTGACAGACTTCTCGACAGACCAGCATTGAATGTTGCTCAGGCAATTGGTGGTAAAGTTGCGGGGGTTAAAATTATTGAACGTTCTGGTGCTCCGGGCGGTAACGCGATGATTCGTGTTCGTGGTACGAACTCTATCAATGCTACTACCAATGAACCTCTTTTTGTTGTTGATGGTGTTGTTGGTGTTGCGAATGCAATGAGTATATTGAATCCAAACGAAATACAGTCGATGGACGTGTTGAAAGATGCTTCTGCAACTGCTATTTATGGTGCAAGGGGATCAAACGGTGTTATCCTTATCACAACAAAACGTGGTATAGCAGGTAAAACACAGGTTGAATACAACGGATATGTAACAAGAGGCGACATGAACAGAAAATTCTATGTTCTTAATGCCGAACAAATGATGTATGTTACAAAACAAGCATGGATGAATGTTAACAAGTATGCCACGTCGCCAAACTGGTCTGCATGCTTTGATGCTTCAATACTACCAGCTGGCGCAGGAGGAAATACATATTCTGAAATGCCCTATTTATTTGAACAGACTACACAGGGGGGTTATTCTGTTCCGCTGATGGGAGCTGATGGAAAATACTATAAACCAAGGTTCGATACTAACTGGGAATCTCAGATTTTCAAACCTTCAACTTCAACAAACCACCAGGTTAACATTCGCGGCGGTAACGATGTTGCAAAATTCGGCGCATTTTTTGGATATTCACTTGAAGATGGTTTGCTTGATAATTCAAACTTCAGACGTTATTCAGGTAAACTTAATGGCGACATTAAAGTTAGTGACAGGATTTATGTAAGCACTAATATTGGCGTTAACAGAAGTAAGGAACAGATCAATGACGAGTCCTTTTTTAGTGGTGGTATAGCTCGTGCCGCAGTTGAGGCCTATTCAATACTTCCTATTAAATATCCTAATGATCCGATTTATGGTTCATATGCTGGTCAATGGAGTAGTAATGCCGATTTTCCTGCTGGTGAAACTCCCCATAATCCGGTTCATATCACCAATGATGTTGAAGATTTTGTTAATCGTACACAAGTTACGGGCGATGTTACATTGAATGTAAAAATCACACCCGACCTCACCTTTAAGTCAAATATTGCAATCGACTTAAACTTCAAAAAAGAGAATAAGTATGCTGGTCGTGAAATTAACACCGGCGAAAAAGGCTCTGTTGACATTAGGACTGAAAACGATACCTACTGGCAGAATGAGAACTA
This sequence comes from Bacteroidales bacterium, assembly GCA_015654795.1. Taxonomy (GTDB): domain Bacteria; phylum Bacteroidota; class Bacteroidia; order Bacteroidales; family Prolixibacteraceae; genus JAAFHB01. Next base: position 29,393 of record JAATGF010000011.1, on the reverse strand, counting down.
TTTTAATTATAACAAAACCATTGGTGATCACGCTTTTACTGGTATGATCGGACTATCGTGGTCAAGGTATAATTATGAAATATTCGAAGGTTGGAATTCGAACTATTTTGATGACTTCTACGGATGGCATTATATTGAGGCAGGTACAGCTACCAGACCAAGAGTAATTAGCAGAGATGGACAGAATTCACTGAACTCTTATTTTGCACGTGCCAACTATACGTATAAAGGCAGGTACCTCTTCACAGTTACAGGTCGTGAAGATGGCAGTTCAAGATTTGGCGCTAATTCAAAATATGGTTTCTTTCCTTCCGGGTCATTTGCATGGAGAATCAATGAAGAGGACTTTGCAAAAAAAATCGATCAAATATCTAACCTTAAACTTCGTTTAAGTGTTGGTCAGACAGGTAACCAGGAAATTGGTAGCTATGTTACCCAGACATTCATTAGTTCAGAAAATGTCGTAATGGGTGGTGCTGTAACTCCGGGTCTTTTCCCAAGTTCAGTAGGTAATGCTGACCTTAAATGGGAAAAGACAACTCAGTATGATGCTGGTATCGATCTTGGTTTATTCAGGGATCGGTTGACAATTAATGCTGACTATTATTATAAGAAAACTGAAGACATGCTTCTTGATGTACCATTACCAACATCTACAACAGTTGGTCAGGTTAAGAAAAACTACGGTACAATCGAAAACAAGGGTTATGAGTTGACAATTGGCTCACATAATGTTAAGAGCAAGGATTTCAACTGGTTCACTGATGTGACCTTCAGCGCCAACCAAAACAAAATTATTCAGCTGGGGCCTACAGGGGCTGATATTTTACGCAACAGTTGGGTTGGTGGAGCCAACACTATCTTAAGAGAAGGCGAATCAGTCGCTTCGTTCTTTGGTCTTACCCGTCTTGGAACCTACAGTACTGCTGAAGCTTCTTTGGCTGCCCGTTACGGTTTTGTCCCTGGTGATGTTAAGTACCTTGACAGAAACAATGATGGTGTGATCAGTTTTGTTTCGGATGGTAGTGTTCTTGGCAGTGCATTCCCAAAATGGGATATGAACGTCGGTAATAACTTTACATACAAAAATTTCGACTTTAGCCTTGACATCAAATTCTCGTTTGGCGCTAAAAAAGAGAACCGTACCAATCACTCCTCAGAAGACCGTCAGGCAATGGCAAATGGCAAGAACTCAATCCTGAATGCATGGCGTCCCGACCATCAGAATACGATGATTGGCCAGGTTCGTCCGGGAAATGGTGGTGCCTATTACCAGACTTATCCTGATACACATTGGATTGAAGATGCTTCATATGTAAGAGGCGACGGTATGACTTTGGGCTATACACTTCCCAAAAATATCCTTCATAAGCTGGATGTCAGCAAAATACGTGTATATGCTACTGCTAAAAACTTCTTTGTAATTACCGATTATTCAGGGTATGATCCCGAAGGAAGTGACAGAGATAATATGGATGGAACTACTCCGGGTATGGACTTTTTCATGTATCCGCGTCCTACCACCTACACATTTGGTGTTAATGTTATTTTCTAATTTTAAAAAATACTAAAAAAATGAAATACAGTTTATTATTAGTATTAGGACTTGGTCTTATATTTGGTTCCTGCCAGAAATTTCTGGAAGAAACACCAACAGAGAAACTCACCTCTGAAACGAATATTACGAGTGCAGCCGGTGGTTTGGCATTGGCAACCGGCCCTTACAGATCATTACGCCTGTGGGTTCAGGGTGGTGACGCCTGGGGTAAAAACATGGCAGCCTCTCTTGAATATGCTACAGGTAAGGCTTACACTCAGTATCAGGCTTCCATCCTCAATCTTTATGAGAGTAACTCCCTTACAGGTGACTATGACTATTTTATTAACGAATGGAATAACTGGTATCAGGGTGTGAGAGATTGCAACCTTGCAATAAGCATGTTACCCAATGTAACCGGTTTATCTGCTGACCTGAAATCGAAATACATTGGTGAAGTACGTTCATTGCGTGCATTTTACTACTTCAACCTGGTTCGTTACTATGGTGATGTTCCTTATAACACAACTGTACTGACAGATATCACTCAGGCTTCGCAACCGCGTTCTTCGTTAAAAACCATTTACGATAAGATCATTGTTCCCGACCTTGAGTATGCGGTTAACGAAAGCACACTTGCCGATGTCCCTTCTTCCGACGGACGTATCACAAAGCTGACTGCAAGGACAATGCTTGCTGATGTGTATCTTACAATGGCTGGTTATCCTTACCAGGAAGTTAATGCCGGGACAGATACAACAAAATGTATAACCGGTAACTGGACAATGACTGAATATCCTGTCAAAAATGAAAGCGCTAAAGCGTTTTTGCAGAAAGCAAAAACACAACTCGATTTTCTTTACGGCAAATATTCTTTAGGAACCTATGATGATTTGCACGATCCTGCAATGAACAATAAGGGTGAAGCAATCTTCCAGGCACAGTTCCTTGCAATAAGTGATAGAGACAATGGAATTGTCCAGGTAAGCCTTCCATTAGCAAGCCAAATTTCGCAAAATGATGAGAATGGAACATTTGTTCCAAGTGTAGCCTATCACGATGCATACAGCGCAGCTGATAAACGTGTACAGGATCGCCAGTTTTTCTTTTACAGCGATACTAAGTCTACAAAGTATGATGCGAATGAAGGACCTGCTGCTAAATTTCCTATGGCATTTTTATACAAATATTATGACAAAGAATCGATTAAAGTGGCAGGAAGATCAGGTTTGAACTGGAATTTCTACCGTTATGCCGATGTTCTGTTGATGTTGACTGAAGTGAATTGGACACTTGTCCAGAATGGCGTAGCCGTTTCTGCTGACGATATCACCAAGGGGATCAATGCTGTCAGAACAAGGGCGCTTTTGCCTACCTATGCCAGTGTAGATGTTACACTTAAAAGCATCATGGCAGAACGTGCTTATGAACTGATTTTCGAAAGCAAAATGCTTTGGGATATGAGACGCACACGCAAAGCACTTAAGGATGGCAGCGGCCAGTTTGATGAGCTCCAAAATCTTGTTGGTCACCAACCAACGAATTTCAACTACGAATTTTCTGCAAAGCACCTTCTGTCACCAGTTTCGGCCACCGAAATTGCCAACAATAGTGTATGTCTGCAGAATTTCGGTTGGGCTCCTAAACAAGTAGGTCAGTAAATGGATTTTATTAATCTGAAAAATATACGAAAATGAAAAAATTCATATCAATATTTTGTGTGCTGGTTTCAATCCTCAGTTGCACTAAACAAGACTATTATGAGATTCCGAAAGATGCGGATGGCAATGCTATTCTCACAGGCGTTTCAAGTACAACAACTACTGGTATAAGCACACTGGATGGTTCTTTGTCAGTTACTGCGACTTTACCAAATGCGAAGTCGGGTGATGTGATGAATATCGAATTGTTGCAACTGCAAATTCCTTCTACCGGTGGCACTACAAAACAATTACTTCCAATGACGGGAACACAAAAGACAGCTACTGTCGGAGCTGATCTGAAAGCTACAATCACCTATACAAGGGATGAGGCTAAACTCGTGGAGACAGGAGACTATGTTACTGTTATTTTTAGTGGAGCAACGGACTATGCCAAGGCAAGAGTTGACCTGGTTCCTGCAATAACGACTACAAAGCCAAAGGTTTCCGGTATAGAAGTTGATGTTGCACGTACATCGGAAGTTGCTTATTTTAATGTTAATGTAATGCCTAAAGCAGCTGCCTATACAGGAAATCTGGTTGCCAAAAGGAAGAACGGTACAACTGACTCTTGGGTAGCCATTACAGGATCTCCATTTTCAGGTACACAGCCTTTTATGGTTCCAATCTCCGGTGATGATTTTGCAGCCGGAAAAGACACGATGTTCTATTCGTTTAGTGCAGCAGCAGGAACTTATACCGATGAGATACAGACAACTGTCATTGTCCGTGATCCTTATTTCTTCCTGAAAAAGTCTGCTACTTTAACACTTGGCAGTACTTCAGCCGGTCTTGACCTTCTTATTAATGCGGCTGTTGCTGAAAATGATGCTACTGCCAATATTGCAGTATCTGGCTCGCTGATTTTACAGGGTGGTTCAGCATGGCTTGCAGCCGGACATACCATTGAATTTGTTCCTTCTACATCTGCTATGTATGCATCGAACAATTCAACCAGTATTATTGCTGCATTTAATGCAGGAACAAAAACAACAACTGCTGATCCTATTGTAGGAGAAGGCGTTTACATCTATAAGATTGTGAACGGCCCTGCTGTATCCGATGTTTACTATGGCATCCTGAAAATGACAAGTGTCCTTCCAGGTGTCTCTGTTTCGTTTGAATACCGGATTGGTGACAAGTATGCTCATCTTTCTGTAATTAAATAATTGTTTATAAAGGCACTGCTATTTGTTTAGCAGTGCCTTTATTTAAATTTCAAATCACTATTGTCTGCTGAATAATTGTTGATCCTTTAGGATGTAATATTATTCATCTTTGCGATGCAATAGTTTTCTGCTTGTTGTGCCTATTCCTCCATTGGGGAGATTAGGTCATAAATTCTACTTTCGCATTGCTCCTTGTACATTTAGCGTAAATCAATTAGTTAACCAAATAATTGATTTTCCCGGACGCTGACTATTTCTAAACTTGTTTTAAAGGAAAGACCATGAGAAAATTGCGGTCGATATCACTTTCTATCTCTTTGATGGTACTTATGAGTACCATTTCACTATTTGGTCAAAATGAACCATCTTCAAAAGTTGTTTTTTTAAATGCCCCCGTACTTTTTAAAACGGGTGGTAAATCATTTCAGCAGGTGGTGGCAAGCTACCATTCCGGAAAGACCGGAAAAATTACTTTCTTCCAAAATGGGAAAGAACTGCAAAAAGCCGATTTTGTCAAAGGTGACAACCGAATACTACTAACCTTTCAAGCTGTTACCAGACCAGATAAAATCATTCTTACGGTAAAGATCGACGACAACCCGGCAGAAAAATACCCGTTTACGCTTGTCCCGCCAAAGAAATGGCAGATTTATTTTGTTCAGCATTCCCATACTGACATTGGATATACGCGCCCTCAATCCGAAATCCTCGCCGAACATATGCGCTACATTGATTATGCCCTGGATTATTGTGATCAGACAGATCAGCTGCCTGATGATGCTAAGTTCCGGTGGACTTGCGAATCGGCCTGGGTTACACGAGAATATCTTCGGTCGCGTCCATCGTCGCAGATCGAAAGATTTAAAAAGCGGATTGCCGAAGGTCGCATTGAAGTAACCGGTATGTATTGCAATATGGCTGAGATCTCTGATGAGAATGTGATGTATGATTTTCTTCAGCCCTTGAAGGAATTTAGCAAGCTCGGTATTCCCGTTAAAATAGCTATGCAGGACGATGTTAACGGGATAGCATGGTGTATGCCCGATTATTTCAAAAATACTGGTGTTAAGTATCTTGACATGGGTATTAACGAGACGCGTTCCATATTGCCTTTTGATAAACCAACCTGTTTTTGGTGGGAAGCCCCATCGGGTGAGCGAATGCTTGCTTTTCGCGCCGACCATTATATGACCGGGAATAATTTTAATATCGAGAGCAAATCGCTCAAATCTGAGAATATGTTGTGGCACCTCGCAGATCTCGACAACCGGGGTTATCAATTCGACAGGATAGGAATCCAATTCTCGGGTTATCGGACAGATAATGCTCCACCATCAACAGCAGCCTGTGAGTTGGTAAAACAGTGGAATGCAAAATATGAATATCCGAAATTGCGATTGGCTGTAGCCAGCGAGTTTTTTGAATATGTTGAGAAAAACTATGCGGATAAATTACCTGTCTGCAGGAATGCCTGGCTCGATTGGTGGACAGATGGTTATGGCTCTACTTCACGCGAAACAGCCGAGGTGCGAAAGACTCAGAACCTCAAACAGGTTGATGAAGGAATGTTTGCAATGGTTTCGATGCTTGGGGGCGAACTTAGTCCTTCGCTGGAAGGGAATATGGATCATATCAGCGAAAATGCTATTTTCTTCGACGAACATACTTGCGGTGCGGACGAAAGTATTGATCATCCTTATTCCGAGAATTCTACGCGACAGTGGTTACAAAAGGGGGCTTATGCGTGGGAAGCATTAAAAAAAGTAACATTATTGAACGAGGAAGCCCTGGCCAGGTTGCAGGGGTTTATGAAAAAAGCCGATTTTCCAATCATATATGTCATCAACTCAATGGGATGGGAGCGCTCTGCCTCAGTTGAATTATTTATTGATTATGAAGTGCTTCCGGTGGATAAGCATTATAAAATTACCGATATTTCTACAGGGAAGGAAGTTAAGGCGCAGCTACTACGAAAACGTAGCGAGGGCGCTTACTGGATTCTCGATGTTTCGAATGTCCCTGCTTTGGGTTATAAAGCATTAAAGATTGAGATGTCGAATAAGCCAAACGCGAAAGCGAATGAAAATACTTCCATTGAGATTCTTGAGAATGAGTATTATAAAATTATCATTGATAAATTATCAGGTGCTTTAAGCAGTATTTTCGACAAAGCGCTAAGCCTGGAAATGGTTGATTCGCAAAATCCCTGGAAACTCGGACAACTGATCAGGGAAACACTACCCGACAGAGACAAGATGACTCCTTCGCATTCTTCTGTGTCGAATTTAAAAGTTGAGCACGGTACCAACGGACCTGTTTGGGAAAGTATTCGCATATCCGCTGATATGGAAGGCTTTGAAAAGGGGAAGGAAAATGCTCCTAAAGGGCTTGAATTGGAAATTCGGCTATTCAAAAATGTGAAAAAGATTGATTTTCAATATAAAGCAGCCAAAGAAATCGTCATCACTCCCGAGGCACTTTATGTTGCCTTCCCATTTACGTTGCCAAAATCTCGGATAGTTTTCGAAACGATTGGCGGAATTCTTACACAAGGTCAACAGTTACCCGGATCATCATCGGATTGGAATACTGCCCAGAACTTTGTTTCAGTTCGGGGTGCTAATGGTCAGATTGTAGTGGTTAGCAACGAAATACCTTTATGGCAATTCAGCGATTTTAATATGGGGAAATTCGAACGTTACCCCAAGCCTGGAAAAACATGGCTCTATTCGTGGGTAATGAATAATTACTGGTTTACCAATTTTCGCGCATTTCAGGAAGGCGGTTTCCACTGGGGTTATCAAATTACATCAACCAAAGATACTACCAATACCGCTGCCACGAAATTTGCGTGGGGCGAAAGAAATTACTTTGCAACGCGTACATTTCCTGCCAGTAAAAATGAGTTTCAATCGCCCATTCTGGAAACTGTGAAAATTACCGGTTCTCCCAATGCAATACTGATCAACAGTAGACCCGCATTTAAAAATGATGGTTCTATTCTGCTTCATTTCAGAGAACTGGAAGGTAAACCTGCCGAACTAAACCTTGAATCAAAGATTGCCGGACGTCTGATTAAACGAATGATAGAAGTGAATATCAGTGGTAAAGAATTAGGTATTCCCATACAATCCATTAAGCTTAAACCTTTCGAAGTGAAATTTGTGGAAGTCCTGTTTTAGGAATTTCAGATAAGTGCTGCATCGCATTGTTGATTTTTGTGTTGCGAATTACATATAGGTAATTGACAAGGTGAATATTGCATTTCGTCTTTCTTTTATTTTAGCTATGCCTTCTCCGTATTTTGTGTGAACGGATAGAAAATGTAAATTTTGTGGTTTTCTTGCAATATTATTGCTGGCTCTTGTATTAGGAAAATGAAATCTGACTATTTTAACTGATTATTTAATTGTGTTTCGGGAATTTTTATCACTTTATTTTTTATTGCAAAACTGGAACTATGAACCGACGAAACTTTCTTCAACATGGTAGTCTGGCCACATTTGGCATGATTGTGACTCCATCAATAGCGGGCTTTTCAAAAAATAGTTTTATTGATGATCAGACTATTAAAAAGGTTCATCTTATTTTTAAAACGCACCTTGATATAGGTTTTACAAACCTGGCCGGGAAAATAGTGAAGACTTACTTCGTTATGTGGTTCGAAGATGATATGAAATATCGGTTTGTTCTGAAAGTATAAAGATAATTTGGTTTTTAATTTATAATAATCTATACAATAAATTGAATATGAGATATATATTCAGCTTGCTCGGGCTTACACTGATTTTATTAAATTCCTGTATCGATAAGGATGTATCAATGTATGTCGACCCCAATATTGGAAGTGTTGCTCCTTTACTGACGACTAAAAATCCTACAGTACACCGTCCTCACAGCATGGTGCGTGTGTTTCCTGTCACAAAACCGGGGCTTAACGATCGATATCTGAGCGATAGAATTTACGGATTTGCGGTGAATATGCCAGCTTATCGTATGGGACATGTTACAGAGTTGATGCCGACAAGTGGAAAGTTCTTACTTAGCCGAAATGAATACGCCGCATTGTATGACCACGATCAGGAAGAGGTTCATCCCTGGTATCATAAAGTCTGGCTTGAAGATTCCAACATTGAGGCAGATTGGACAACTACAGAACGAGCTGTAATCTATCGCTTTAAATATAATAACAATGATTTGGACAACATTATTTTCAGGTCGGCACAGAATGCAACCTTTAAAGTAACTGGGAATAATGTTATTCAGGGCTGGGAGGAATTTGAGAAAACCCGGCAATATTTCTACGCTGAGTTTAGTCAGCCATTTGATAAATCGGGTACTTTCGAATCAGATAAACTAAAGGAGGAGCGAGAAATTTCCGGGAAAGCAGTGGGCTTATATGTCGGATTTACAATACTAAATCAGCCTATGGAGGTTCGGATTGGGATTTCGTACATCAATGAAGAACAAGCGGCTAAAAATCTACACAAGGAAGCTGGTGATAAAGATTTTGAATTGATCAGGGAGGAAAGCCATCAGATTTGGGCGAAAGAGCTCGGAAAAATAAAGGTAGAAGGAGGGACTGAGCGAGAAAAGCGAATTTTTTATACTTCGCTCTACCGTTGCATGGAGCGGATGGTGAATATTTCGGAAGATGGCCGTTATTTTAGTGGCTATGATGGTAAAATTCATGATGACAGAGGACAATCTTTCTTTGTTGACGACTGGCTCTGGGATACTTACCGAAGTCTTCACCCCCTGATGTCCATCCTTGATCCTTCACAACAGGCTGATATGGTTGAGTCTTATACTCGTATGTATGAACAGAGTGGCTGGATGCCCGGCTTCCCTCAGCTTTATGGTGATTTTCCTGCAATGATTGGCTTCCATTCTGCTGCTTTGGTTTGGGATACTTATCAAAAGGGAATAACGAACTTCAATGTCGAAAAAGCTTACGAAGGCTTAAATAAGAATGCCACACAAGCAACCATGTTGCCGTGGCGAACGGGCCCTATGTGTTCGCTGGATAGTTTTTACATCAAATATGGCTGGTATCCTGCCTTGCCTGAAGATAGTGTTGAATCAGTACGCATGGTTCATAGTTTTGAAAAACGTCAGGCAGTGGCTCTTACACTTGAGCATAGTTATGACGACTGGTGTCTGGCTCAACTTGCCAAGGCTACCGGTAAAAATGAAGATTATGACTATTTTATGAAGCGGTCGAAGAACTATCGTAACGTATTTAATCCGGCAACCGGATTTATGGCTCCAAAAATGGCAAATGGCAAATGGATTACGCCATTCGATCCTCAATTGTCAGGTGGAATTGGAAGCCGCTCCTATTATGCCGAAAACAACGCATGGACCTGGAATTTCAGTGTTCAGCAGGATATCCCTGATTTGATAGAACTTCTTGGTGGCAATGATGCTTTTGTAAAACGTATAGATGCCCTTTTTAACGAACCAACACATATCTCTAAATGGCAGTTTATGGGCCAGTTTCCCGACGCAACTGGTTTGAATGGCATGTTTGTCACTGGTAATGAGCCATCTTTTCATATTCCTTATCTCTATAATTATGCCGGACAGCCTTGGAAAACGCAGCGCCGTATTCGCGAAATTATGGATATGTGGTTTGATGATCGTCCGCTGGGTATTCCGGGTGATGAAGATGGCGGAGGTCTTTGTTCGTGGTACGTATTTTCCGCCATGGGCTTCTACCCGGTTACTCCCGGAAGTGGGGAATATGCCATTGGCAGCCCGTTTTTTAATTCCGTAAAAATTGAACTGCCAAATGGAGAAACCTTCTCCATAATTGCCCAAAACTGCTCAAAAAAGAACAAATACATACAATCGGCTACCTTAAATGGTGAAGAGTTAAACCGGCCTTTTATTAGTCATGCCGATATTGCTAAAGGAGGTGAGCTTAACCTGGTTATGGGTGATCGTCCTAATAAGCAATGGGGTACAAACCCTTAAAGTTCATCGTATCAGACCTTAAGTGTCAGAAGACGAGATTATTGCCATTTTCGATGCAGTTAATGAATTTTATAATTAATGAAGTATAACTAATATAAAAACAGCTAATTATGAAGAGAATTTTTGTCAGCACATTAGTAGCCATTTTTCTATGTGCTATTTGTTTGCCTTTACGGACTTTTGCGATTGGAAGGGATGTAAAAACCGAACGTAATGCAAAAGTCACACCGCCACCAAAAGATACAATTCATGTTGTCGGACATGCCCACATGGATATGAATTGGCTTTGGACCTATTCGGAAACGATGAAGATGTGCAATGATAATCTTCGGCAAACTGTGGCTTTTATGGATGAATTTCCTGACTTTACAATGTTACAAAGTCAGGCAGCAGTATACAACTTTGTCGAAATGGTTGATCCTCCGTTGCTTGAAATGGTGAAAAAATATGTGAAAGCTGGTCGGCTTGAACTTGCCGGAGGTACATGGACAGAGGGCGATGTGAACATGTCTTCAGGCGAAGCTATCTCGAGATCTTTTCTTTTGGGCCAGCGCTATTTTCAGAGTCGTTTCGGACAAATGGCACATATTGGCTGGTTGCCCGATAATTTTGGTCATATCTCACAGATGCCACAAATTCTGAAACAAGTAGGTTGTGATTACTTTTATTTTCATCGTTGTAAACCATATAAAGGAACATTTTGGTGGGTTGGAAGCGACTCTTCAAAAGTATTGTGTTATGCAAATGATGGTTATAATGGTGATATTACTCTGAAACTGAAGGATGAATTAAAACTGATTACTCCTGATAAGCATCGTTTATTACAAATAACAGGTGTTGGTGATCATGGCGGAGGTCCAACCCGTACAAACATCGATTTGGTGCATCAACTGGATAAAACTCCTGGTTATCCAGCGGTTAAGTTTACAACTGCCGGTGATTTTTTTCATAAGGTTTCTAAAGAGATGAATGGTCGCCCAACCCATTACGGTGAGATGCAATTTATCTTTGAAGGTTGTTATTCGAATGTGTCTGATATTAAGGAGGGGAACCGGAGTTGTGAAAATTCTCTTTATAGCAGTGAGTTTTTTAATACACTTCGCTGGCTGAATGGTGATAAATATCCGGCGGATGAGCTTAGAAATCTCTGGACAACTGTAGCATTCAACCAATTTCACGATATCCTGCCCGGTTCGGCAATTAATGAGGCCAATAAAGAAGCTGTTGCCCGATATACTGAAGTGCTTCGTAAATCAAAAGAATTAAGGGATAATGCTTTCCGAAAAATGGCCGATGAAGTAAAATTTAAAACGGATCTGGGCCAACCAGTTGTCGCTTATAATCTTCAGCCAAACTCACGCAATGTCATCGTTGAAGCAAATGTTTATTCTCATACTGAGCCTTTTACTGTAAAAGTTGAAACATGGGGCGCAAATTACTATGGACTGAATTTCACCCCTGTTGATAAAGAACATGTTGATGCAGTAAAGGGAAAAAATGAGAATGTGAACTTCTTGGCCGCCGATTATGTGAGCAAACAGACTAAATCTGCCGGAAAAACTGCATCGGTATTAGTCCGTGATGGATCAGGCAAAACATATCCTGCACAGATTGTGTTTTCGAAGCCGACACCTCCGGGGTATACTTCCAAAGTTCAGTTTATTGTTGATAAATTCCCTGCCGGAGGGTACAAGACTTTTTATATTGATGTGACCAAACCCGGAGAATACAATGAGTCCATTCCATTTGCCGATAATACCTTTGATACAGATTTCTTCAAAGTGAAAGTTGATATGAAAACCGGCGGTATTGTTAGCCTGTTCGATAAACGTACCAACACCGAATATGTTAAAAGTGGAGGACAGTTCAACACGCTAAGGATTTTCATGGAAGATAAAAAAGGGGGAATGAAATCGTGGGTACTGAATAAAAATGTTAAAATAGAGGATGTTACAGATGTTGAAAGTGTAAAGGTTGCTGAAAACGGTCCCGTAAGGGCATGTATCGAAACTGTTAAAACGTGGGGCAAATCGCGGTTTATTGAGCGCATGTATCTTTATCGTTCTTATCCGCGAATTGCGTACGATATGGAAGTTCATTGGCTCGAAACCGGAAGTGACACAACCGATTCGCCTATGTTACGCGCAGTTTTCCCGCTTGCAATTCAGAATTCTCGGTATTATAACCAGGTTCCGTTTGATGTTCTTGAAAGGCCTGCAAACGGAAAGATAGGGGGTAAAGAAATACCGGAATCCATCAAACATCGGGATGATTATGGAGTTGTCGCCGAAGCGAATGACGGACAGGAAGTTCCGGCACAAAAATGGGTGGATGTGACAGATGGAAAAACAGGTATAGCACTTTTGAATAAATCAAAATATGGCAATTCATTTCATAACAACGAGTTAAGACTCACATTGATGCGATCGGCCGGTAACCCCGATATCTATCCAAATCTTGGCAAATTCAACATCAGCTATGCACTCTATCCTCACGCAAGTGATTGGAAAAACCAGGTTTGGGCTGAAGGTGAAGACTTTAATGTTCCGGTTTATGCCGCAGAGCCACCCTCTTTAGCACTTGCAAAGAACCATGCAACCCGGCCGGAAGAAGAATCCTTTTTCTCTGTTTTTCCTACAAATGTTGCAATGGCAGGAGTGAAGCAATCGGAAGAAGGAGAGGAACTTGTAATAAGATTAGTTGAAGTGGAAGGAAAGGAAACAGCTACCACGATCAATTTGCCCGTTATGGTTAAATCGGCACGACGACTTAATTTGATTGAATTTCCTCTTGAGAATGCAAAAGCACCTGAAATTCAAGGTAAGTCAATCACTCTAATTCTTAAGCCTCACGAAATAGTCACACTTGGGATTAAGCAATAGCAAATCAAAACACCCATGATTCTTAACTTCATAAATCCGAAGTATGAGAATATGGGTGTTCTTTAGCAATTATGGAAACCTTTAAAAATCAATTTATTCACAAATGGAAGTAAATAATTCTAACAAAAGGCAAATGCTCAAATATGTGGGTGATTTCAGCCAGCTATTTGGAATTAAGGAATATACACTTTTAGGTGGTAAAGCAAACGGAGTAAGAGCTTTTGACGTCAAGAATGGTGCAGGGCTTGAGTTTACGGTGCTTGCAGACAGATCTCTGGATATTGCCGGACTATCGTTTAAAGGAATCAACTGCAGTTATATCGGCAAAACCGGAATTGTTGCGCCTGAATATTATAATGAAAATGGGATTGGTTTTTTGCGCAGTTTTCAGGCAGGTTTTTTGACCACCTGCGGATTGAGAAATGTAGGCAATCCTTGTGAAGAGAATGGCGAGATGTTTAGCATGCATGGCCGGATTTCAAATACTCCGGGTGAAGAGGTTTGTGCAACAACCGAATGGATTGATGATGTTCCGGTTTTAACCATCAGTGGTAAAATGCGGGAAGCCAGGCTTTTTGGTGAAAACTTAATACTCAGCAGAAAAATCACCTGCAGGTATGGTGAAAACAAAATATTCATCCAAAACACTGTTGAAAACTGTGGCTTCAAACGTGAGGCACTCATGCTGTTGTTTCATTTTAATATGGGATACCCTTTGCTTGATGAGGATGCCATTCTTGTTACGCCCACTGCAAAACTAATTCCCCGTGATTCTGATGCAGTTAAGGGAGAAACCGTATTCAATCAAAGCCAACCGCCTACACCGGAATATTCAGAACAGGTTTTTTATCACAACCTTTACTCTGACCAAAACGGTGATACCTGTGTAGCACTGATCAATAAAAAGCTTGAAACAGGTGTCGCAATTCACTTCAATAAAAAGCAGCTTTTCAATTTCACGCAATGGAAGCAAATGGGCGAAGGCGAATATGTGATGGGAATGGAACCTTGTAATTGCTATGTTGGTGGTCGCACCGATCCCCGAAATGACGGACTTCGTGAATATCTCGAAGCCGGAAAAATCAGGAACTTCGATCTGACCATTGAATTATTGAATGGGATGGATAAGATCAACTTGATCATGGCGAATATAAATAACTACAATACAATAATTTAATATCGTTTCCAAAAAACAAGTTTAACTGAAAAGTTGTTACAGAGCCCGGTCCTGGTAGTGTGAAAATATGTTTTAAATTATGGGTGAATCCCGTATTTTTCGAGCCGTCAGGCTAACAATTATTTTTGTGACAAGAGTTTTGTTATAAAGGCGCATAGGACATCCCGTACATACGAAATAACCTTGTCAGATGCACCTAATTACTTTATTCTATTCTTCGTACAATACTTAAACCGCATACGCGGTAAAAAGTGCTGGCATTTTGTTGCAATTTATTGGTGGATTTTGTATCCGGGAATGCAGCATCTATTTATTCTTATTACTTAAAGGCTTTAAAATAAAATCAATATGACGAAATACTGTTGTTTTTCATTCCTTAAAAGAAAATTATTGTTTTTGCTATTTGTGTTTTTATGCCATGGCATGGTTACCTTTTCAAAAGATAAAAAAGATATGGTCAGTTTGGCAGAACCTGTTTGTCATATCCCTTTAGCTGAAGCAAAAGGATTGATGCCGGCTAAAACCGGGTACGAGGTGAGAAATCTTGTCCAGTATGTCGATCAGAACATCGGGATTGATATTGGCAAGTGCTCTTTTGGCGTATCCATGCCATTTGGGTCTATACGTCCATGCCCGCATACTCAGAACTCAAGAAACGGATATAGCTCCAAAGAGAAGATATCGGGTTTCACTAATGTGAATACCGGAAGTGCCTATAAATACGTTAATCTTCTCATATCCCCGCAAACAGGCCTTTCCTGCTGGGATCAGGGGGAAAACAAGGCTACGGAATATGATTCCGACAAGGATAATGAAATCTCCCGACCCGATTATTATTCAGTCGATCTTACCCGCTATGGAATTAAAACAGAGGTTACTTCAACCAGGAACACTGCAATCTATTGTTTCACCTATCCTGAAACCATGAATGAAAATGCGAGCATGGTGATTTATCCTTCCCATTCGTTCTCGAGCAAATATACCTATTCTGATATTTCTTACGATAAAAAGAATAACCTGATCACTGGCCATCTGAACCTGAATGATGGATGGTACTTTGCCCGGGGAACTATTTATTATGCCATTAAATTCAGCAAACCGGTAAAAAGTTTTGGAATGTTCGATAATGCTCAAAGAAAAATGCATGACAATGCAGATACCATTTCCGGGGAAGGGGTAGGGTGTTTTCTCAAATTCAATACAAATGCCAATGAGAAAATCTACATGAAGGTTTCAACTTCGACAAAAAGCGTTGCCAATGCTGTGAACTTTGTAAATAATGAAATATCAGGCTTTGATTTTGAGAAAACTAAGACAGACGCTACGGAGAAATGGAACAAGGCTTTAAGTGCAGTGTTAATTGACGACGGGAATATCTCCAAAGATGAAAAGACGATTTTTTATACCGCTTTATATTACACCCTGATATCGCCTAAAGATCGAACCGGCGATTGCCCCTGGGATTATACTGGCCCATATTATGATGATCAATTATGTATCTGGGATACATTCAGGAGCGCATTTCCTTTCCTTACACTAATAAGGGAAAGTGTTGTAAGGGATAATATTCAGTCGTTTAATGAATTGTACAAGCATTATGGTTATGCGTCTGACGCCTTTTTGTGCGGACTTGGTGATATGGTGCAGGGCGGCGACGATGTGGACAACGTTATCGCAGATGCCTATGCCAAAGGCGTCGCAGGTATAAATTGGGCTGATTCTTATAATCTGCTTAAGGGACATGCAACAATTTCGGGAAGAACTCCACACTATCGAAATGATGATCAGGGTTGGGTGCCATTTAACACAATTTCAAAAATGGCTTTAGGCACGGCATCAAAATCAATGGAATTTGCCTACAACGATTTTTGCTTGTCAAAAGTTGCAGAAGGACTTGGATATAATGATGATAAAAAACGTTTTTTTGACAGGAGTACAAAATGGATCAATCTTTGGAATCTGGATGCTAAAAGTGAAGGATTTAGTGGTTTTATAACTTCAAAGGATTCAATAGGAAAGTGGGTTGATCTTGATCCAAATGAAAATCCGGAGGGTTCGTTCAGTAAACATTTTTATGAAGGAAACAGCTGGACCTATTCATTTTTCGTTCCTCATCAAATGGAGAAGCTCATTAACCTTATGGGAGGGAAAGCGACCTTTACCAGTCGTCTGGAAAAATATGTGTCAGGGAAAATTGAAATTACAAATGAGCCATGTTTTTTAACTCCTTATCTTTTCACGTATGTTGCACGTCCGGATCTTACTTCCAGATATGTAAGGCAAATATCGACAACTAATTTTACACGGAATTCGGGTCCCGGGGATGATGATTCAGGTGCCATGAGTTCCTGGCTTATCTTTTCAAAGCTTGGATTTTTCCCCGTAGCAGGTCAGAATTTATATCTGATCAATGGGCCAAGGTATAAGAAAGTAACCATACAGATGGAAAACGGGAAAAATATTATCATCTATGGGAAAAATGCTTCAGAAGAGAACAAGTATGTAAAATCTGTGACATTAGACGGGAAAAGCTTAAATAAGGCATGGTTCAAACACAGTGAAATAAAAAATGGTGCTGTAATTGATTTTCAAATGGATTCAAAGGTTTCATCCTGGGGATTGGATGGTAGTTTGCCGCCCTCCTATTAAATCTTCACAGTCCTGATCACTTATAAAATTTCAGAAAGCTGACAGATAATTAAGAGGTTAATTCGTAATAAAGGACATTGTAAATTATATTATTAATTTTAAAATTGTAAGACAAAAAATGAATAACGAATCATCGATTTCGAAAATCCTGCCTGTACTCTTTGGATTTTTCGTCATGGGCTTTGTCGATCTGGTTGGCATTGCAACCAACTATGTGAAGCAGGATTTTGCATTAAGTGACACCCTGGCCAACCTGCTACCTATGACCTTATTCCTGTGGTTTGCCATTCTCTCTGTTCCAACCGGAATAGTAATGAGCAGATTGGGGCGCAAAAGAACTGTGCTACTTAGTATGGTCATTACATTTTTGGCAATGTTGATACCACTGATTAGCTATAGTTTTCCCATGATGCTTGTCGCTTTTGGTTTGCTGGGTATTGGGAATACAATAATCCAGGTTTCATTGAATCCATTGTTAACCAATGTTGTACGAGGAGACCGGTTGACTAGCAGTTTAACATTGGGTCAGTTTATTAAGGCGATTGCCGCCTTCCTTGGGCCAATCATTGCCGGAATTGCTGCCGGAAGCTTTGGAAACTGGAAATACATTTTTGTAATTTTTGCCGTTGTAACGGTAATTTCAGGCTTATGGCTTATGGCAACGCAAATTCATGAAGAACCGGTTAGCCAATCCAGCTCTTCGTTTGGATCCTCCTTTGGTTTGCTGAAAGACAAAACGATACTCATGTTGTTCCTGGGAATTATTTTTGTAGTTGGTGTCGACGTAGGTTTAAATACTACAATTCCCAAATTCCTCATGGAACGATGCGGAATTCTGCTTGAGAAGGCAGGGCTTGGGACTAGTCTCTATTTTATCGCGAGAACCGTCGGAACTTTTGCCGGAGCGATTCTTCTTGTAAAACTATCGGGGAAGAAATTTTTCATTGTGAGCATGCTCTTTGCTATTGTGGCTCTGCTTATTATGTTGCTGATCGGGAACTTGTGGGGCATTTTGTCTCTGATTTTTATAATTGGGTTAGCTATTGCGAATGTGTTTTCGATTATTTTCGCTGCTGCGCTAAGGCGTAAACCTGAACGTGCCAACGAAATATCTGGTCTTTTAATCATGGGAGTTGCCGGTGGAGCTGTCATTCCGCTAATCATGGGAATAACCTCCGATTCGTTTGGGCAAACCGGCGGAATGGCAGTTTTGTTAGTCGCTTTGACTTATCTTTTATATAGCGCTTTTAATCTGAAAGAAGGTTAATCGCAGACTGAGAATAAGATAATGTCGTATTTGAAGAGGAAGCATTTTCCTTGTATTATTGTTAACTTATACCCGACTATCAAAAATACGACATTAAATTATTCACATTAAGTCTGATATAAGGGAAAGTAGTAGAAAATCTATCGGAGTTGGGTTATTGACATGTTAAAATAAACAATACAAAATCTATTGATTCGTATTATTTGTCTCGTCAGAAAATCATTATATTTATAAATTAATTCAGTTTAAAATCTTCAGTTATGAAACGAAGTGAAATTAACCAATACATTGTCAAATCAAAGGAATTTTTAGATCAAATGAATTTTAAACTTCCACCCTGGGCTTTCTGGAGCCCGGAGGAGTGGAAAGGGAAATATGAAACCTGTAGTGAGGTGATCGACAATATGCTTGGATGGGATTTAACCGACTTTGGAAGCGGTGATTTCCATAAATGCGGCCTCATGCTTTTTACTGTTCGAAACGGTAATTTTAAGAAGGACAAAAAACCTTATGCAGAAAAGGCGATGATTGTTGAGGAGATGCAGGAAACGCCGATGCACTTTCACTGGAGTAAAATGGAAGACATTATCAACAGGGGTGGCGGAAATCTGGTTATTGAATTATATAATTCCGACGAGAAAGAAAATTTCTCTGATCAGCCCTTTACGATTAAAATAGATGGCGTAATTCGTAATCTGCAACCAGGTGATTCCGTAGTGCTTACACCTGGAGAAAGCATTTGTCTTGAACAGGGTATTTATCACCGGTTTTACGGTGAACCAGGGAAAGGCAAAGTGTTTGTAGGTGAGGTGAGCGCTGTAAATGATGATTCTGCGGACAATCGTTTCTACGTCCCGGTTGGTCGCTTTCCTGAAATCATTGAAGACGAGGAGCCGATCCATCTGTTAGCAGCGGATTACAAAAGATTTATTTAAAGATGAGCAGAAAAATAATTGTGGCGGGGGCCGGTTGTGCCCTCGCCGACTATTTATACACGGGAGTGAGATTTAACACACCTCATTTTCAGAGATATGCTTCGCATAAGACCGGTGATGGGGGCCTCACTCCAGGACAACTTGTTTTTACCGAAGAACTTGAAAAATTCTCGGGAACCCTGTACTCCGAAATCTGCCATGAGATTACCGGAGGTCAATCGCCAGATGCATTCAATATTGGCGGACCGGGTCTTGTTTCACTGATTAATGCATCGCAATTGCTTGATAAAAAAGATTTTGAGGTTCGATTTTATGGCGGAACCGGCAGCGATGACACTGCTGTTTTAATTGATGAAATGGTTCGGAAGACCCCGTTGAATACGGATCATTATCGTCAGATCTCTGAAAAAAACACACCTTTCACAGATGTTCTTTCGGATATCACTTACGATAATAACCACGGTGAAAGGACTTTCGTTAACAATATAGGAGCTGCATGGGATTATACGCCTGATCTTTTGGGCGATGATTTCTTCGAAGCAAATATCGTCTGTTTTGGTGGTACTGCCCTTGTTCCACAAATTCATGACAACCTAACCTCCTTGCTGACACGCGCAAAACAACATGGATGCCTTACGGTTGTCAACACTGTTTTCGATTTTCGCAACGAAAAGAAAAATCCGGAGCAGCCTTGGCCCCTTGTTGATACACCTGAAGATTATCGGTTAATCGATGTGTTGATCTTGGATTGCGAGGAGTCGCTTAAAATAAGCGGACAACGCACAATTGCCGGAGCCGCCGATTACTTTATCCACCAGAATATTGGGGCACTGATCATTACCAATGGAGCCAAAGAACTTTATGCCTTTTCGAATGGCAATCTGTTTGAAAAAACCGGATTGTTAAGACTGCCGGTTTCAAAGAAAGTGAACGAAGAGTTTTTACGGAATCCTGCTTTGAAAGGGGACACCACGGGTTGCGGAGATAATTTTGCCGGGGGAGTCATCGCTTCATTGGCCATGCAATTAAAAACATCGGCGATCGGGCTGTTCAACCTGACAGAGGCAGTCGCATGGGGTGTCGCTTCGGGAGGATTCACCTGCTTTTATGTTGGCGGAACTTATATTGAAAAAAGTGATGGTGAAAAGCTTGGCATAGTACAAGCGTTTAAAAACGAATATATTAACCAAATACCTCAGTTGTGACGTACAAATTTCATAATAAGTTGGTTCTTTTCGGAGCAGGCAAAATTGGCCGCTCTTTCATTGGTCAGCTATTCAGCCGGGGTGGTTACGAAGTTGTTTTCATCGATGTTTTTCGTCCCGTGATTGATGAACTAAATCTCCGGCGTAACTACAATGTAGTGATCAAGAGTGATGTTGAATCCATCATTAACATTAAAAATGTGCGCGGCATTTATGGGGGTGATCAGGAACAAGTTATCCATGAGATTGCAACAGCGCAGATTGTGGCAGTGTCGGTTGGACTAAACGGATTGAAATCAATTATTCCGCTTATTGCCAATGGATTAATGAAAAGATTTGAAACGCCGGGAGCCCTCCCGCTCGATATCATTATTGCCGAGAATCTGCGGAATGCCGCTGAATTCATGGGCCATGAGCTTAAAAAACACTTACCTGAAGAATATCCTTTGGAAGAGCAGGTTGGACTGATTGAAACGAGCATTGGCAAAATGGTTCCGATTATGCTCAAAAAGGATATGGAAGAAGATACTCTTCAGGTTTTTGCCGAACCTTATAATACGCTTATTCTTGATAAACTGGCGTTTAAGAACCCGATTCCCGGGATTGAGGGACTTGCCCCGAAAGAGAATATGAAAGCATGGGTTGACCGTAAGTTATTTATTCATAATCTGGGACATGCCGCCGCAGCATACCTGGGATTTCACGCTCATCCCGAATCGGTCTTTTTATATGAAGTGCTTGCTGACAACAAATTGAAAGATGTTGTCCGTAACACTATGTTACAGGCCGCCAATATCCTTTTGGCAAAATATCCCGATGAATTTACGATTGAATCACTTACCGGTCATATCGACGATTTGCTCAGGCGGTTTCAAAATAAAGCATTGGGTGATACCCTTTTCAGGGTGGGATGCGACCTGCGACGTAAACTGAGTGCGGAGGATCGCCTGGCAGGCGCCATCCATCTTGCCCGTGAACTGAAACTTCCTTATCATTTAATTCTTAATGCATTGGTTTACGGTTGTCATTTCAATGCCACTGATGAAGCGGGAAATCGACTACCTTCTGATCTCGGGTTCGATAAAATTTATAAAAAAGGTATTGATGAAGTACTCACTTCAGTCTGCGGTTTTGACAAAGTTGCTGATCAGGAAGTGATTTCAGAAGCAATTATACTGGACAGCTCGTTGAAATTTCAACATGATGAAGCCTAAGATCTATTAACATTTTATAAATTAAATCATTACGACAGGAAGAAATCAGACACTTATGATTCATAAATGAGTTCTAAAAGAGTTGACTATAAGGTATAAATATTTATTTTTACCGGGATGATCATCCAATAAAATCTCAAAATTCGAATAATTCTATGAAGCATTTTATTCAACTGACTTTAATCTTAAACATTATTTGCCTTTTTGGCGCTAACGCAACTGAAAATCGGTGGAAAATTAATGAGTCGGGTGGAATTTCCTGGCCTGTTACTGATCAACTCCCTCATCGCGATCACATAGAGATGAGTGGCAAATATGTTTCAGCGGTTATCAGGTATGGAGTAGAGGCAGACAAATCATTTTGGATAAATCGTGACATTGTTTGGCCCATGCTACGCACCATTCCAAATAATACCCATGCCAGTCTGACCCGTTCCTTCAACCTCGATCCGGTTAAAATGTTGTCAATCAATAAACGTCTGGTGCAAAAGGAAAGTGTCCATGAGATAATTTTGGATGGAAAGATCACAGTAAAAAGCACTCTAAATGAAACTCTTGGGCTAGTTCGTACACTATTCCCAACAACAGAACTACCTGTTTTTGGCGAAAAATACGAGATGATCAACAATGGAAATAAACCGGTTACTATAGAGATTCCCGACATAAATATTCTCACACGAACCCAACCTGATGAAGGAACTGAAGGTAGTTACACCTTGCAGGTCCAATCGAAAAACCATGGTGCGTTTGTGCTTCAGCCAAAGCAAACAGTAAAGTTCTATCTCTGTTTTTCGGGAATAAAGGAAGGGCAGGATTTCGGAAATACTGATATTGAAATAGAACTGAACAAGCGCAACAGTTTGCTGTCACGATTCAGTGATAACCTGGTTTTGGAAACGCCTGATGAAACATTGAACAGGGCATTTGCCTTTGCCAAAATCCGTGCTGCCGAGAGTATTTACCAAACAAAGGGAGGCCCAATGCACGGACCTGGAGGATTGAGCTATTATGCTGCAATCTGGGCTAATGATCAGGCGGAATACATCAATCCATTCTTTCCATACCTGGGATACGATTACGGTATTGAATCGGCATTGAACGCTTACCGCCATTTTGCCCGTTATATGAATCCTGATTACAAACCCATACCCAGTTCGATCGTTGCCGAAGGAACTGATATGTGGAATGGTGCCGGCGACCGGGGCGATGGAGCCATGATTGCATACGGGGCTTCACGTTTTGCACTTTCGCTTGGTGACCGCAAAACAGCTGAAGAGCTTTGGCCTTTAATTGAATGGTGTTTGGAATTTAATAAGCGCAAAGTCAATCCGAAGGGAGTGGTAAGTTCTGATTCGGATGAATTGGAAGGTCGTTTTCCCGCTGGAAAAGCAAATTTGTGTACCTCCTCGTTGTATTACGACGCCCTTAATTCTGCTTATTTTCTGGGCGAATCGCTCGGGAAAAATAAAAAACAACTTGCTGATTATAAAGCACAGGCGGCAACCTTAAAAGCCAATATCGAAAAATACTTTGGCGCAAAAGTTATGGGTTTCGATACTTACCGGTATTATGAGGGAAATGATAAACTAAGAGCCTGGATATGCATGCCGCTGACTGTTAATATTTTCGATCGTAAACGAGCTACCATTGATGCTTTGTTCTCCCCCGAACTTTGGACAGATGACGGACTTGCATCTCAGTCAGGCGATAAAACGTATTGGGATCGTTCGACACTTTATGCCCTCCGGGGTGTTTTTGCTGCAGGCGATATCGACCGTGGATTAAAATTTCTGCAATATTATTCAAATCGCAGATTATTGGGCGAGCATGTCCCATATCCTGTTGAGGCTTATCCTGAAGGAGACCAGCGACATCTGTCGGCTGAAAGCGGATTATACTGCAGGATTTTTACGGAAGGTCTGTTTGGAATCCGACCTGTTGCCCTGAGTAGTTTTACTATTACACCTCAGCTTCCCAAGTCATGGAATTATATGAAATTCAAAAGGGTGCATGGATATCAGAAAAAATATGATATTACTGTGGAACGCGAAGGCGAAAAAATCCGTCTAATGGTTACTTGTGGTAAAACGGTGACTTTTTCTAAATTAATCAAGAACGGAACTACTCACACGATTGTTCTGTAGAGAATATTCGTGAATCTGGTAAATAATAGCCTGAGGGTATATCTATTAGTCAGTATTCGGACAGTAAAGAATCCGTTAAGGATTGTATTACAACGAAAAGGCCGTGAACTGAAAATTAATTTTCAGAATAGTATTTCGATAGTTGTTGTTTCCGAGATAATGATTCATTCAATTCTGGAAATCATGCTTTAAATTAAATGAACAAAATTGTTTCAAAAAGAATGCAGAATTGAATTATTCGTTACTTTTAGAAGTTTTTAAACATATATGGCTAATGATTTAATTATTTGTTGAGCAAGTAGTTATTTGCATTTGAACATTTTTTTGAGGCACCCGGAACTATTATTTTTCCTCCAAAACTGATATTGTAATTAAATATTTATACGAATGACAACACGAAGAGAATTTTTGAAAAGTAGTGGAACAGCTGCTGCAGGGATTGGCCTTGTTTCATCACTATCAAGTACGATGGCCTCCTGTGCCGCAAGTGACAAGGTAAATGTAGGTCTTATTGGTTGCAAGGGACAGGGCTTTGAAGATTTAAAAGCTTTTCTTGAAAATCCCCAGGTTGAGTGTATTGCATTATGCGATATTGATGATTCAGTCCTCAATGGCCGTGCTGCTGATGTTGAAAAAATACGCGGCAAGAAGCCTGCCAACCTGTACAAGGATTGGCGTAAATTAATTGAAAATAAAGATGTTGATGTTGTAATTGTCGGGACGCCTGATCATTGGCATTGTCTTCAGATGGTAGCTGCGTGTGAAGCCGGAAAAGATGTTTATTGCGAGAAACCGTTGGGCAGAAGTATTGAAGAGTGTAACATCATGGTGAAAGCCGCCCAGAAAAATAAAACAGTTGTTCAGGTAGGGCAATGGCAAAGGAGCGATCCGCACTGGCAAAGTGCAGTTGATTTTATCCGTTCAGGTAAATTGGGCAAAATAAGATTAGTACGTGTATTTTCTTACCAGGGCTGGTGTCCTTCGATTCCGCTTTTGGCTGATGAACCCGTACCGGCAGGAGTTGATTATGATATGTGGTTAGGGCCTTCTCCCAATCGGCCTTTTAACAGAAACCGTTTCCATTTTACTTTCCGTTGGTTCTGGGATTATGCAGGTGGCTTAATGACCGACTGGGGTGTTCATCTCCTCGATTATGCCCTGTATGGTATGGATGTTACCACTCCGAAATCAATTATGGCGAGTGGTGGTAAATATGGTTATCCTACTGATGCATGCGAAACTCCCGATAGTTTACAGACAATTTATGAATTCGATAGTTTTAATGTGATGTGGGATCACGCGATCGGAATTAATGATGGTGCTTATGGTCGTAATCACGGATTAGGTTTTGTAGGCGAAAACGGAACTCTCGTTGTTGATCGTAATGGTTGGGAAGTAATTCCGGAAGTTATTAACCGCAATAAGAGGATGGAGGCCGTGCCGCTTGTGAAAGGTACGGGCGAAGGTTTGAAAAACCACGTTAAGAATTTCCTCGAATGCAGGAAGGATCGTAATCCAAAAACAAATGCCAGTGTGGAAATCGGCGCTCATATTGCTAAATTTTCTGCTCTGGGTAATATTGCCTACCGCACGGGCAAAAAACTGGTTTGGGATGGTGCAAAATTCACGAATGATGAAGAAGCTAACAAGTATTTGTTGCCAAGTTATCGTGAACCATGGATGTTGCCAAAGATCTGACTTTTGTAAATATCAAAATTGCCGTTGCCTTAAAGCAACGGCAATTCAGTATTAACAATCGCATAAACTTCTTCGTAAGTTCTGGCTTCCATCAGTTCTGCTCGCAATTGTCCTGCTCCCAGAAAGTCGCTTGTGTAAATCTTATAAAAACGTTTCAGTTGATTGAAATTCTTCTTCCCTTCCCAATTTTGTTCATACAACTTTGTATGAAGGAGCAATTGACGTAATTTTTCTGATTTTGACGGCGGTTGGCATAAAGAATTAAAAAACCAGGGGTTATGAAAAATACCTCTTCCAATCATCACCCCGTCAAGACCATATTTGGTAATTAATTCTTCGCCCTGAGCCGCTGAAAATACATCGCCATTGCCTAAAAATAATGTGTCAGGATTGATTTGGTCACGAATTCGCGCCCCTTTTGCAATTTCTTCCCAATCTGCCAATCCATCAGATTGTTGCTTTTGTGTCCGTCCGTGAAGAATAATTGCTGCAGGTTTAGTTTCCAACAAATGAGCGATCCAAGCCTCTGTGTTATGCAATTTTACACCCGTCCTTGTTTTTACAGAGACGGGCAAATGTGTTGCTTCTTTGGTGGCAAGAATAATCTCTTTGGCAAGACCGGGTTGATCAATTAGTGCGGAGCAACAACCAATTTTAACCACATTCTTTACCGGGCACCCCATATTAACATCCAATCCGTCAAATTCGTATTCCTCCGAGATTTCGTGAGCAATTTTATGGAATAGTTCTGGTTTGTTGCCCCAAATCTGCGCGACAAGTTTAATATTTTTCTGTTTTAACAATTTTTTCTCCGATTCACTGACGTATAATCGTTCTCCCACTTTTACCTTTCCTTTCGGGTGGTTCATACCATCAACCGAGGTGAATTCTGTAAACAGAACGTGA
This sequence comes from Bacteroidales bacterium, assembly GCA_015654795.1. GTDB lineage: Bacteria > Bacteroidota > Bacteroidia > Bacteroidales > Prolixibacteraceae > JAAFHB01. The sequence continues at coordinate 2,931 of JAATGF010000011.1, read as the reverse complement.
AGATACTGCGGATCAGAGATTCCCGCTACGATTTCGCGAAAAGATGTATCGGTCACATCTTCCATAGGTGCTAATGCAAAAATAGGTTTTGAAAGGTTATTCCAAAAATTGGGCATATTAAACTGACGGTTTTTGTCCTGCTACTGAATCTGCAAAATTAGGTATTTTCACAAGACGAAAGCTTTTACGGTAAACCTTGCTGTTTCCGAATTTGAAATTACCATTAAGCCGGGCGTATTGTTTTTCGGTTTCTGAACTGTTTTTCAGATCGCGACATTCTGAAGAGCAGCACTTTTCGAATTTCTGAGCACAATCGCTGCATTGTATGAACAACAGGTGGCACAGCTCATTCGCGCAATTCGAATGTACATCACAGGGCTTACCACACTGATGACAATGCGAAATAACCTCCCCGTTCACTGATTCGCCCATCCGTTCATCAAACACAAAATTCTTTCCAATAAAGCAGGATTCAAGGTTAAGCTGTTTAATATTCCGGGCATATTCCAATATGCCGCCATGCAACTGATTAACATCCTTAAAACCATGATGTTTCAGATAAGCGCTGGCTTTTTCGCAACGAATTCCACCTGTACAGTAAAGTAATAGTTTCTGATCTTTTTGATCTTTAAGCATTTCTGTAATTACAGAAAGTTCTTCACGGAAGGTATCCACCTCGGGGCAAACAGCACCTTTGAAATGCCCGATTTCTGATTCATAGTGATTTCGCATATCAACCACAATGTGCTCCCCCGTTTGAACAAGTTCGTGAAACTCTTGCGCACTAAGATGCTGACCTACATTCGTTACGTCAAAAGCATCGTCATTCAGGCCGTCGGCTACAAGTTTGGGTCGGACTTTGATCGAAAGCTTGTAGAAAGATTTTCCGTTGTCCTCAATCGCATATTTTATAGGAATATTGTCGAAGATTGAATATCTTGCCAAAGATTGTAAAAAGGCTTCAAAATTATATTCCGGAACGCTCATTTGTGCATTAATGCCTTCGCGGGCAATGTAGATTCTTCCGAAACAGTTTAGATCATTCCATTCCAGATATAACTGATCCCTAAACTCTTGTGGATTATGGAGGATAAAGTAACGATACAACGAAATTGTTTTCCTGGCAAAAGGTTCAGCAATCAGTTTTGCTTTTAGCATACTGCTGTCAATAGAGTTGTAAAGCGGCATTTCTTTTGAAATATGATTTTTGTTGTTATTCAAAACTGAAGATGGTGATTCTTTATTTTTTTAGTTCATGACTTCTCTGAATCTGTTTGTTAAGAATCCTGCCAGTACGTTTAATGTGAATTTTAGGGGGAGCCGGATTTGCGAAAAGTTTTTGATCCAGGTTTCCGACATTCATCATATTCTCGTTCTTCGGTTCTTGTTCTGCACATCCCTCGATGGAAGGCTTTTGCCCACGTTTATTCATATTCAGGAATTTTTTGACATCCTCCAGATCGATAACAAAAATTCTTCCGTCAGAATGATTGTATTTATATGAGATTTTTTTCTGAAGAATGTCGGTCTTAAAATGACGGGCGATCCCTTTGTCCGTTTCAATGGTCAGCAACTCATTAGGGAAATCCTCCTGCGCCTCAAGATATTGATCGAGTTCGTAGGTGAGACAGCATTTCAGTTTTCCACATTTCCCGGTCATTTTCTCGGCGTTGGGCGACAATCCTTGCTTGATGACCGCATTTGTCGAGATACTTGAAAAATCAGTCAACCAGGTTGAGCAACACAGCGCTCGCCCGCAAGAGCCGATTCCTCCAATGCGTCCTGCTTCCTGGCGGGCCCCAATCTGCATCATTTCAACTTTAATTGAAAACTCACGTGCATATCTTCTTATCAGCTCCCTGAAATCAACCCGCTCATCAGCAATATAATAAAAGATAGCTTTGGTGTTATCACCCCGGAATTCCACATCTCCGATCTTCATCTCCAGGTTTAATTCAACAGCAATCTGACGGGCACGTATCATCACTTTGTTTTCGCGCGCCTTGGCTTCTTCCCACTTTATGACATCTGAAGGAGTGGCTTTACGGTAAATCTTCTTCCATTCGTAACGTTCCTGTTTTTTTACTTTTCGTTTGAACTGAAGCTCTGCCAGTCTGCCGGTTAGCGAAACAGCGCCGACATCGTGGCCCTGAGAACAGGCAACTACAACAAGCTCGTCACGTTTTAACTGAAGGCCATCTTCGTTTCTGAAAAACTCTTTACGTGTTCCTTTAAACCGTATTTCAACGATCTTTGATTCGTAACCTGTATCAGGTATATCGTTGAGCCAATCGTAAGTCCCAAGCATTTCCGGCCGGGCTGGATCTATATTTGTATTGCATAAACTGCATCCCATTTCTTTATTATAGTTTTGTATCAAAGTACAATGTTATTAATTTTCATTCAAATTTGCTATTTTAATCTGGTCTAAATAACAATACTCATACAAACATTATAGTAAGTATCATATAATCAGATAAATAAATCTATATGGGAAGATGAAATGATGGAGTGATAAGGAGAAAAGGAGATTGGAGAGAAGACGATGTGGAGACAGTATGGGGTCATATTAATCAGGTCCGAACTCAACACGACGCACCACAAAGAAGCGAAAAGGACGAAATAGGGTGATGAAAAACCAGTAAAATCATCTTAAATATTATATTCGTAGAGGCTGTTTAAATTTTATTTGATGGTCCCGTTAGGAACCGAATGTCGATAGAGCAAATGCATAATAATCATCTGTTGTCCCGTATGGGACAATACCAATGATGAATTTTGACCTTTCTACCGGGCTATTTTCCCTACGGGAAATTTTTAAACAGTTTCGTAGCTGTCCTTATAGGGTATACGACAAAATTTCCTTTTAATCGAAAAATACGGCTTACTATGGATCAAACTGAAAAGTTGGGGGGATAAAAATCATCAAAG
>JAATGF010000170.1 GCA_015654795.1 Bacteroidales bacterium | reverse complement strand
TGAGTCCACTCCGAAAAGTAAGAAGGTCAGAAAATAGTCATGAAAGGACTGAATCTAAAACTGTGGGTGGAGCTCACGGAAGAATAAAAGATGAATACGCAACCCTGAAATGGTTGAATATTAATACAATAAAAGTTCAACTCCTTCGGGGCTGTAATCTTTATTTCATTTCTTTTCCACCGGTTTTACCGGTGGTTATTCAAATTTTATCCCTTCGGGATAATTAATCGACTTTCCGGAGTGGACTCAAAGTTAAATCATTTAATGTTTTTGTTTGGTGAAACGTGTCCTAACTGGCGTTCAAGGTGTTCAATTAATCTTTCCTGTTTTTCGATGTAGCTGTTTAATCTTTTGCAGTTCTCACAGTCATAAACAGATTTTGAATCATTCACTTGTTTTATTTCTTTTTCTTCAGGATAAATACCTTTTGTAAAAACTTCCCCTTCTCCGGTTAGCAGCCATCTGGAATTAAGCAAAGGATATTTTCTGACAATATTTTCAATAACCTTCAAACTTGGCTTTGTTTCACTCTTTAAAATCGCGGAAATAGCTTGTTTTGATACGTCACAGATTATCGCCAATTGAGTTTGATTGACTTTTAATATTTCAGTTAGTTTTATAATGCGCTCATTAATAGACATAAGAAAACATTTAAAAAATAAAGACAGTTTTAATTGACAAAATCAATTTCATTTGTTTACTTTGTAGTGTAATTAATTACCAAATATAGAAACAATATGGAAGCAAAGGGAAAATTAAACGAATGGATGCGGCAAAACTTAAAGTATGCCGATTATGAAGAGTTGGGAATACACGGACATATTTTATTAGGTATCAGTCAAAAAACCTGGTACAACTACCGGACCTCTAAAACGACACGAATTACGGCAGACATTGCCGCAAAGTTTAATAAAGAGCTGATAAATAGGGGATACGAAGCATTTGAATTTTAAAAAGTAAAAATTTGAACCAATTAAAAAAACAAGCCATGAGTAAATCATTAGGAAATCAGTTACCAGAATCAATTGAACTGATAAATTATATTCAAGGGACAGGAAATCTTATTAAGTCAAAGTATATAGAAAAGCCCGGAATACAGCTAATATACCTGCCAAAGAAGTGCCATTACTCCAGTCCGAATGGGGATACTACTATAGAGATAAATAGAAACCGAACTTAAAACTATCAAAAAATGAACTGGATCTATGTAATACAAAATGAATTTGGGGAAACTATTGCCGCCACATTTAGCAAGGAAATAGCAGTTATTTTTTGCAGGGCAAACCACAAAACAGTCTACCGCGAAATACCTTATATCAATTCGAAGGATATCACGATTACGGCAATCGATGAGCCAATACCCCCGGAGTGCCTTCGTTAAAAAGCTGGTCGTTTCGGAACTGAAGAAAAAGACCAGTCATATATTGATTCGTTGTTAAAATGCTTATTTATTTGCCACATATCAATTGGCACATAGCGTTGCCTGTTTAGATGATTATAACCTGAACTTCACCTGTTATATCGACAACAGAGAGTGCTATTGGCGATATTTACACTCCCTGGCATTGGGAAAATTATATTCCTTATAATCAGAAAGAATAAACAAAGGTGTTTAGAGAATATTTTTTGAACCACGGTTTTCAAAGAAGTCATACCAAAAATCCGCTATTTCTTCCAACGGTTGGGGAGGCAGAACTAAAAAGCCCCATCCGTAAGTTGACGAATGAGGCTTTTCCCTTATTTGAATTAATAATTACAACTCCAATGATAAAAGTTCAGAACCTAATTTGTGAAGTGCTATTTCAATTTTTTTTCTTTGCAGTTCGCGTGGTTTTTTCAACCCGGTTGCATAATGGTGCAATAGCTTTTGATTTATGCCCGTGATACGTTCGAGTGCGACGTTCGTAAAAACTTTATTATAATAGTTTAGAAAACTCTGTGTGTCAAAATGATATACGATATTGTATTCTCCTTTAAGTATAGATGGTAAATCTTTAGTGCTTCTTGTTTTTATGAATAATTCAAGCCCTTTTAAAACATTGGCTTTTGCTTCTTCAACCGATTCTCCGGCGCCATATACTCCTTCGCAATTTGAGGCATAGGCATCATAATAATCGGAGCTCTTTTCAATGATAATTTTAAGTGTATCCATAATTTATAAATTTAGGCTAATAAGTCTATGAAATTCTGTGTACTTCATTTTCAATTCGCTTTTATTCCGTCAATCAAAGGTATATATTTGTATACTAATATCAAAATATCTTGTCCTTTATTTTTTAGTAAATCGAAATATTTCATGAACCCAAAGAGATAATCTGTCAGAAGAAACAAGCAGATCTTTTGACGGAGTTCTTCAATAAATAACTCTACTGGTCCACATTCCAATTTTGAAATTAAAAATCCTTTACTTAAGGTGAACCCCTGAGTAACATTATAAAAAATGATACTCAGACGTTGAAATATCAGCACATAAAATTTATTCTCTCCAAGCCATAGGCCACGGGCAATAAAAGAAGCTTGTAAATTTCAGGACATTGGCCTGTTAGATCATTTAATAATTACGAGCGGGGGAAGTTATTCCTTTGCCGATGAAGGACTTTTGTAAGAATTGAAATTCATTGAAACGCAGTGCGGAAGGCTCGTGCCTGGTCTGCCGCGCCTGGAAGCGGAATTCCGCGACGCTCCGTCCATAGCCAGCCGGATTTTTTGTTTGCAAAAAACTGTTCTTCGTCCAGGTCGCTCTATCGTGTTTGTTGGTTTTATTTTTGCCAACTCTGGACGAGCCTTACAAAAAGGGAGCAATGGAATTCATTTGTAAAGAATATGTTGAATAATATGAAAAAATATGTAATAATCGATAAGCAAGACCTTTATAATGACTATTTTTACATGATAAATCGAATCCCTTAAGGCCTATTCAATCGATTTAGTTGTATTTATCTGATTTGTTACATGGAAGGCTAATTGCGTCCGAGTATAAAATCTTTTCTTTTGATCGATCGGGGCCACCAGAATTGTACAATAAAATGGAATTAAATGCCGGTGATGAACTGGCGCTTCCCTCTCCGGATACACTTGCTCCAAAAAACTGAGTCGATGATAACCTGTTACAGGCAGCATCCGGAGTGTTGGGAATTGCCTATGAGTTTTTGGTCAGGGAAATTCCGACTTCAAAGACGTTAAGTATTCTGGGCGTCGCGTACAAAATATTAAATTTCTTTATCCCGGATAAATCGAAAAACGGCGGTAGTCTTCAAATTCGGGATCGATTGTAAATGGTCCGGAATTAAAACGTTTTTTAGGTTGGTAATACAGGGACTTTGAATGAGCACATCCGATTAAAGTTTAGTGATCGAATATGCCGCCATTATTCTTTTGATGAGTTAGGAGTTCCTATTTTTAAAAAAATATAAGTCTCTGCATTGGACGAATATCAAATAATCATATCAGCCCCTGCTTCTAAATATGGATTGTCAATTTGCAAACGATTTATTTCAACCAGTTCATCAGATGAAACCACTTGTAACAACATCCGGATTGTTTCTTTGACGGCTCCAATAGTTTCAGAAAGTTTGCACCATAAAGCGCTTCCCTGTCACACCTTTTTCAAGCCGTTGGTTATATTGCCGTATTCTCCAAACCATACTATGTTGAAATCAAAAAGTTTCAAAAATAGTGATACAATTTAGGATACAATTTGGGGATACAAAAATAAATAACCCGCTTAAGTTCAATGACTTAAGCGGGTTAAACTGTAGCCTCACCGCGACTCGAACGCGAATCTAAAGTTTAGGAAACTTCCATTCTATCCCTTGAACTATGAGGCCGGAATTATTTTGCAGTGCAAAAGTAATCTTTTCCCGAATCTGGCCAAAAACTATTTAGAACAGAAGCTTTCTGTTAATGATGACTGACAACAGGCACACTCTTCAGTTTTTTGGCTGCCTCTTTAAGTATTTCGTCGGGTTTGGCAAAGCATATCCTAATAAGTTGATTTTTAGTCTTCTCATGTTGGAAAGCTGAAAATGGTACAGTGGCAACACCGTATTCCATGATGAGCCTTGTCGCAAAATCAACATCCGATTCATCAGAGATCTTACTGTAATCCAGTACCTGATAAAAAGTCGAATGGGTTGGAACAAGTTCAAAATGGCTCCCTTCCAACAACGAAATAAACAGATCGCGCTTACTATGATAGGTTTCACAAATTGCTTCAAAATCGGGTCCATCCTGTAAAAACTCAGCCAATGCAAACTGGGCAGGAGTATTTACGCTAAAACCTTGAAACTGTTGAATTTTTCGAAATTCACTCATCAATTTATCCGGACCAAAGATGTATCCTATTCCCCAACCCGTTATATTGAATACCGGACCAAAACTTGAAACGATCAAGCTTTTGGATGCCAGTTCGGGAATAGAGGCAAGACTGTGAAATTTAAGGTCGTCAAATACGATATGGTCGAATACTTCATTACTCAGAATCACCAGTTTAGTACCGTTTGTAAGCCTTTTAAGCTGGTCGATGTCCTCTTCGCTAAATATCCTTCCAATCGGATTCTGTGGATTATTGATAATGATCATTTTGGTCTTCGAAGTAACCAACTTCTTCACCTCTTCCCAGTCGATCCTGAAATCGGGACTTTTCAGATTAACAAAGATTGGACGACCGCCATTCAATTCAATAAACGGAGCATAAGACTCCTGTATTGGTTCAAATATTATTACCTCATCACCCTCTTTCACAAAAGTACTGATGGCCGTAGTCATCGCCTGAGCCGGGCCGGCAGTGATCGTAATGTCGGTCTCAGGGCTAAATAAGGTGTTATTCTGCTGGTTTACAAGATTGATAATCTGTTCTCGTAAATGTTCTACTCCTTCGGCCGGGGAATAATCATTATTTCCAAGTCTCATATTCTTGCTTACCAGATCAATTAGTTTTTCGGGACAAACAAGATTAGACATGGGGACTGCCAAGTCGATAGCATGAACCTCTTCGGCAATTGCAAGAATCGTCGTAAAGGCATTTTTCTTCGATGTTGGAATTTTTGATGAAACCATTTTTATTGTAATCAGTTGCTAACTGCAAAAGTAACAATATTTTTTATCGAAACATTCTGATTTGCCAAATCAGATTGATAACTGTTAGTTAATTCTTAATTTGCGATTATTATATTGTTGTTAATGAAGTATTTCTCTGAATATTTTGAGTGATTTTAAATTAAGTTTATTCCCAATGTGAAGGCCATAATATTCAAGTTCAAAATCAAGCAAAGCGTTCCGTAATCCTTGATCTGGTTTAAATTCTGCTGAATTTTGGTAGCTCATTCCAATTAATTGAGCAAGGACCAAACTTTCGCGGTTTTGTAAAAACCAAGGGTGGGCAGGTGGCATTAAAACGAAATTTCCCGCGATCATATCAAAAAATTGATTCGATGTTGAATAATTGTTAGACGGACCAAATCCAAGATAACGGGTGAGTTGAATCAAAAATAGCAAATGAAAATTACTAACTCCATCTTCCAATAAATCAAGTATCTGAATAGATCGAAACAGAAATTCAAACAACTCAGGTCGTGATTCCTCTTCCCGAAGTACTTTTTCCAAAAGTTCGGACAGAAAGAGCGCCTGTGATGACTTGACAATCCCGAAAGGAATAGATCCAAATGGCGATATATTTTTAATTTCCTTCACTCTTTGCAATTCCCTCCCTGGTTTATAGTCAACCTCCATCTCCAGCAGAAAAAGTTGCTTTAGCAGATTTCCCTTAACTGACGATTTTCTACCATGGCTTCCCTGTACGATAAATGCCATCCTGCCAAATGATTCGGTGTAAATGGTCGTAATCATCCCAGTATCACCAAATTTAAGGTTTCGAAGCACTATTCCGCGTGTTTTTTGCAGCATTTTTTCAGTGGATAAAAAGCAGTTTAATAACATGGCGATTGGTTTCCCTCGTGATCGGCACAAAAAGTCAGGTAGACGCCAGAACTGACACGAGCACCATTTCGGTTCTTACCATTCCAAACAGCACGTCTGCCGATTGAAGTGGTTTTATATGCAAGGTTTCCTGCAATATATAGATTTGCCCCGGAAGTATTCAACTTCAAAGCATTATTCTTCGATGGATTCGAGGGGACAACCGAAAAATATAAGTCATTTTCGGATTTTTCAATCAAACCAAATGTGTGATAATCGGGACCAATCACCCATGTTTTGGCTACTTCCCACTTTTTCAGATTGATTTTTACAATGCCAAAATTGCAACTTAACCATGCAAAATCACCTTCGCAAAGAATGTTATTAATTGATTTGTTGGCGATTGATGTTTTAAGCTTAAGGTCTGGCAGGTTAAGAATTGTGTTCCCTAAAAGAAGATCAAGATTCCCGTTAGAATAACCGATCAATAAAGCTCCTTTTAGATTTGACCAACCAATGGCAGAAATCCCCGAATCGGACAACCCTTCGACACGCGACTTCGTTTCGAAACTTTTATCGGAAGGATTGTAAGAGAATAGTCCGTTTTCGCTGGCTGCGAAAATTTGCTGACCGCCCTGTGTAACTGCAATTATTTGATAATATGACAGATAAGAATGCCAATTATTTGCCGGTATTTCGCAGGTAACGAAGACACCGACAACCACAAAAATAAATGCTTTCAGTTTTGCGTTCATCAGACGAATCGAAATTTAAGTTAGTGATAAACTGGCTGATTCCGGCGATGTAAAATTATATATTTTTCAGATAGTCAACTAATTTCATTACAGCCCGCCCCCTGTGGCTAATCTGGTTTTTATCTTTTGCTGACATTTCGGCAAAAGATTGACTAAAACCATTAGGCCTAAAAATGGGATCATACCCAAAGCCGGCTTCCCCATGCTTTTCGGCAAGTATCGTACCTTCCACAACTCCCTCAAATTGGTGTTCCACGCCATTAATAATCAACGAAATAATGCATCTGAAACGTGCATTCCTGTTTGTTTCGTTTTTCATTTTCTCCAGGACCTTCAATATGTTGTCCTCAGCATTTCTTCCTTCTCCCGCATAACGTGCAGAATAGACACCAGGCTCATTACCAAGAGCTTCTATTTCAAGTCCTGTGTCGTCAGCAAAGCAGTTAATCCCGTATTTATCCCAAATATAGAAAGACTTTTGTGCGGCATTTACTTCAAGCGTAGTCCCCGTTTCAGGGATATCGTCGGTACAACCTATATCGTTCAGACTTAATAATTCGAATTCTGCCGAAAGAATTTCCTGCAGTTCCCTCAGTTTATGATCATTGTTTGTTGCAAATACCAATTTCCGCATCTTGATTAAAATGATTTGCTGCAAATTTAACCTAAATCGGATTTAAAGTAACACTATTATTAAATTCCTCGTATAAGTCAAAAATATGTCGTATTTACAAAAGCGGGAAAGGAAGATGGGGCGAAAAGGCGATGGGGCGAGAAAGTCAGGGCGAAAGGGAGACGGGGCGAAAAGGAGATGGGGAGTATTAAGGGTCATTAAAAAGTCATTGAAAAGGTCATTGGCTTCGCCGTCATTAAAAGGTCATCCGATGCTGATATGGGACCTGATACCAGACTCGATATGGACCAAACATAGAGCAGGGAAATGGAATGATGGGGCGATGGGGAGAAAAGGCGCAAGGGCGATAGGGAGAAGGAGAGACTGAGGGAGTGTCATTAAAATAGTCATTGAAAAGGTCATTGGCTTCGCCGTCATTAAAAGGTCATCCGATGCTGATATGGGACCTAATACCAGACTCGATATGGACCAAACAAGAACCAAACATAGAGCAGGTATAGAGCAAACATAGAGCAGATACGAACCAAATACGAGGAAAATATGGAGTAAACTCATCCGGGCTGAGAGCCCACAAATTCTACATTGGCAAAAGACGACATTTATTTATTCTCATTACTTATGTGCTTCATCTTTGAAAGTATTTTTTCATTAACACTAATCCTTCATATAGCTTTTATTCATTGATTTATATTTCGTATTTTTAATTTAAATCTATTCTGTTATGGAAACAACTGATTTTACAAATCATCCTGCAATCGCTCAATTGATAGAAAGGATGAAAAATGATAAAATAGATCAAAAACCATTTTCAGACCTTCTTGATAGCTCCGGGAATCAATATGTAGAGCTTGTTCAGGAAGGTGGGGGAGTCCTGGGCGTGGCATTGATAGGCTATACTTATGTGCTTGAACAAATGGGAATTCGCTTTTTCAGCCTTGCCGGAACTTCCGCAGGATCGATAAACGCCATGTTACTGGCGGGTTTGGGAGATATCTCAAAACCTAAATCCGAAAAAATAATTGATGTACTTGTAAATAAGGATCTTTACGATTTTGTTGACGGCGATAATGACTCAAAAGACTTTATCAAAGCGTTGGTTGAAAAGGCAAAACGGGTAAAAATGATCTGGAAAGGATGGCAGGTTATAGATGAAATATTTGACGATCTGGGTCTTAATCCAGGTGACGATTTTCTGAATTGGCTTTCCAGTTTTCTGAATAACAATGGAATAAAAACGATGGCCGATCTCAACGCACATTTTGCAAAACTGCCTCCTGATATGGTTATTCGGAAGGACATTCCCAAAACACTTGATGGGCTGCAGCCCAGACTTGCTATTATTTCAGCTGATCTCACTACGGAAACAAAGGTCGAATTCCCGAAAATGTCAAACCTCTATTGGGCAAATCCTGATGAGGCGAATCCGGCAATTTTTGTCAGGGCCTCCATGTCGATTCCTTACTTCTTCAGCCCTGTACAAATTAACGATATTCCACAAGGTTCGGAGGCTCAACAGAACTGGGAAAATACTGTAGGTTTTACAGGCAATTTGCCTCCGGCATGCTTCTTTGTTGATGGTGGTATTTTATCGAATTTTCCGATAGATGTTTTTCACAAACCGAATTCTGTTCCACGAATGCCAACTTTTGGAATACGTCTTGGCGATAATCGTAACATTGCCAATAAGATCACAAATCCGACCAATCTATTTGGTGCAATGTTCAATTCCTCACGCCATCTTCACGATTACGACTTCCTGCTCAAAAATCCCGATTTCAGTTGGCTTATCGAAAAGATCGATATCGGTGACCACGATTGGCTTAATTTCGGAATTAAAAACGATGAAAAACTCGATCTCTTTATACGCGGGGCAATTGCTGCTGAGCGGTTTCTCCGGCAATTCGACTGGAATAATTATAAAGAAGTGAGGAAGCAGCTTATTAATAACATTGTTGCGTAGTGAAAATCAGCACCTGACTGAGATATAAGTGATAGGAATAAATGTCGTCTTTTGCCAATACGCCTTTATAAATATCAGCTTTAGATTCAGCTATTTACTGTTTCATCTGTAAATTGCGGAACTTTGCGACCGTTGTGGCTCCTTTGATATGAGCAGTGGCAGCCATCCCTAAATAGAGTTTTTTGGGCAGCTCCATCGCAAATTCTGTATATTGTACCCAATTAAGGCCATCAGCACTTGTATATGCCGAAAAATTGGCGCCGGTTCTTTTCAATCTCATCCAGACATTGGGATAATTGACAGGAAAGGCTGCCTGCGCAACCGAATCGGTAAGTGAAGGATAGATGGCTTTGCTTTCCTTTCCCTTCTCAAGCCGATATTGAAATTCGTAACCTCCACGGTTATTGTTTCTTTTGTCATTACCCGGGAAAGCAAGAAACATCACATTGCGCGATCCTGCGGTGAGGCTCTCGCGTGCCATTAATCCTGCCTTGGTATATAAGTGCGAGCGCTCCAAAGATTCGAGCCGCACCACGAAATCGAAATCACCCTCAATTTGTTGATATACAAAGTGAAATTGGTCAGAATTCATCCAGATGTCTTCGCCACCGGCCTGTATATCTACTCCGTCAGTTACAATTTGTGCATCTCCCTTGATAGCTGGTTTCCCAATATCCTGTGATTTGAATGCTTTCAGCGGCTGAGCCTGCGATTCTACTGCCCAAAAGAAAGTAAGTAAAAGAAATGCCTGAAGTGATTTAAAGATAAATTTGTTCATAATGTGTTGTTATTTAGGATGTTTATTGCCAATCGATTATGTGTAAGTAAATAATTTGGATAAATTAGACAGAACTTAAGGATAGATTATTTATAAAGATTAGGTTTACAAATATAACAAATGATTTGCTCTTCTTACTTGAAAATTATTCTGAACTGCGGATCTTTTCTGGTTTCTCTCATATATTTTTCAACGATGGCATCAATCTCCCTGACACAACGGCCGCAACCAGTACCCGCTGCTGTAAATTTCTGAATTTCAGAAGTTGTGAGGGCCCCGGCATGTAATTTCTTTTTTATCTCCAGCGCCGAAACATGTTTACAGAGGCAAACCAATCGTTTTTGATTCATAAAAACTTAATTATCAGTTTAACAGTAACAGGTTTATAATGAAGGATCATCAAATTTAAGGTTGAAAATAACGACCTCCGGAGTATTACCTAATCTTACAGGCGGTCCCCACGAACCAAATCCCGAAGAGACGTAGAAATTAGTATCTCCTTTTTTGAGAGACCCCCAACTTAGTTCGTAAACTGCTTTGGTAATGTAATTAAAAGGCCAGAGTTGACCATGATGCGTATGTCCCGAAAGGTGCAGATCAACACCACCTTCAGTAACCGCTTCATCCAGATTAAACGGCTGATGGTTCATCACAATTACGGGGAAGCTTTTATCAATACCCACCATGAGTTCTTTAAGCGATTTTCGTCCGTCGGCATCTCCCGTCCGGCGATTATCGCGGTCATCGCGTCCAACCAATTGAACTCCATTTGGCAAGACAAGAGTTGTGTCACGTAAGACGTTGATATTGATGCTTTCCAGATATGGCAGTGTTTTTTGTATCCCTCCAATATATTCATGATTCCCGGGAATAGCGTATACGCCCATCGGAGTTTTGATCTCCTGAATATGCCGTCCCAGATTTTTGCGAAGTGCTGATGCGACATCGCCATCAACCAGATCGCCGCAAAGCAGTACTAAATCTGGTTTCTGATTATTGATGATGTCGACCAGTCTTTTTTCGCGATTTTCCCCGATTAATGCTCCCAAATGGATGTCTGAAGCCATCAAAACTTTCATCTCCGGATTTCCCCTGATCTTTTTATGAATATTCAGCGAAATTTCCCTGACGCGTGTATTTAAGGCATTAATATGACCTGCCAGAACGATTAAAGAAACAAAAGCGACTGTAAATAAGCCGATTCTGAATTTTATTGTTTGGGTCATCTCCGGAAGAAAATGAAAAAAGTAATTGAACAGGCGAATAACATCAAATAAAAGAATTGTGAGCGCAAAATAGAGCATAAAGGCGAGCCAAAAGGCACCGATCCGGTAGATCCACTCACTGGTCAGCGAGGAGTGCGTATGCTCGAGAATTTCGCCAATAATAAAGCATGATACTATTAGCCAAAATACTGTTATATAGCCTTTCCGCCACATTGGTGATAATGAAAAAGCTTGTAACCCCCTGGAATAAATAAGAAAATTAATGGAAAAATAGATCAGCAAAACAGTTCCGAAGAAGATGAAAAATGAAGTGGCGCGCATAATGGGGAATATTTTATTCAAAAATAAACTTTATTCAACGAATAATATCAGACTCAATTCACAATAGTCAACCTAACTTTATTCACGAGCTGGAAACAATCGTTTCATTTTTTTTATCTTTGTAAATTAACAAATTAATCTTTTCATGAGATTTTATCTGTTCATAGTTTCGCTTCTTATTTTATCATTGGTATCGTGCAGCGATGGAAACCGTTGCTACGATTCGGTTGATACGTTAATGGTAACTTCCTTTTCGATAAATGGTTCTGAACAAATTAAATCCCTGATAATTAAAGGAGTTGATCGCAATGATTTAGGTGATACACTCGTAAATGATCAGGATTCGACCTTGACAAAAAGGTATCCGCTACCACTTTCCTTGTCGGCTGATTCGACGGGATTTGTCGTTGAAGTCAATGGTGTAAAAGACACGCTTTTTATCAGACATTCCATGATTATTCACCTTATATCAGAAAATTGCGGATTTGCTCCTGACTATGTTATTTCAGGATTGCGGCACACAGCAGGTATCGATTCAGTAAGAATCACTGACACAAAGGTTAATCCACAATCAATAGAGAAAAATACGAATGACCAAAATATTAGCATCTACTTTAGTTCTGCTGCTCATCAGTAGCTTTCAGGGTTTTTCGCAGAAGAAAGCCGAGGTTTGGCGTTATGAAGGTCCTCGCTTTGGGATTGATCTGTCGCGGTTCCTTACCCCGTATTTGCAAACGGCAAAGCGTAATGGATGGGAGATCCAGGCGGATGTTCCCTACAAAGGCAATTTTTTCCCAACATTCGAGTTCGGAATGCAATGGTTTGATGATAAGCGTGATGGCTTCCATTATAAGAATAATGGCACCTATGCCAGGTTGGGTGTCGATATGAATATTGTGAAATTCGAATCGATGAAAGATCACGATATCGTATTTATCGGGGCGCGTTACGGATATTCTTTCTTCAACCAGGAAACGGATGGGATTGGTTATTCAAATTATTGGGGAACTCTTACTTCTTCTGTTCCTCGCCGGACAATGAATGCACATTGGGCAGAGTTAGTTTTTGGAATGAAGGGAGAACTTTTTGCTAATTTCTTTCTTGGATGGGCGCTTAGGGCAAAGTTTCCCGTGTCAGTGTCAAACGATCCCAATATCAAGCCTTATATTATTCCCGGTCTTGGTAAAACTTCAACGGATGTTCCGTTCGATTTTTCTATTGGCCTTTATTACCGCTTTCCAATATTCAAAACTAAAAAATTACCAAAGCCAATCAAAGTTGGTACTGCAAAGCATCCTTCTGAAAATGAGGAAAATAATCGTAACAACCAGAGGAGTTCCGGTACTAGTCGATAACTTAAGATCGAAAAACTGGAGCAAGTGGTGATGAATAACTTCATTCGCAAAGCCTGATTTTGTTACGGATAAAAACATTGATTATTTTTGTACAAATCAGTTAATTCGTTAAAAATAAGGATTTAAGATATGTCAAAACTCTTTTCTCCACTCATTATTAAAGATATTGCTTTCAAAAACCGCATTGTCATTTCGCCTATGTGTCAGTATTCCGCCGTGGACGGATTTGCAAACAACTGGCACTTAGTTCATTTAGGTAGCCGTGCAGTGGGCGGGGCTGCGTTGATCATCCAGGAAGCCACTGCTGTTTCAGCCGAAGGCCGGATTACTCCTTCCGATTTAGGAATATTCAAGGACGAGCATGTTGAGAAGCTGCAAAACATCACTCAATTTATTCACCAGCAAGGCGCTGTGGCGGGCATTCAATTGGCTCATGCCGGGAGAAAAGCAAGTTGTGCAATTCCCTGGAATGGAAGTAAACAACTGAATGAAAAAGAGGGTGGCTGGAAAACAGTTGCTCCATCTGCTATTGCTTTTAATCCGGAGGACAATGCTCCGCAGGCTTTGGATGGTGATGGCATCAGAAAAGTAATTTCTGATTTTAAAATGGCAGCAATTAGGTCTTTACAGGCTGGTTATAAAGTGGTTGAACTGCATGCTGCACATGGTTATTTAATGCACCAGTTCCTTTCTCCTTTAAGCAATCACAGAACCGATAACTATGGCGGAAGTTTTGAAAACAGGATTCGGTTGCTGTTGGAAATTGTGAAAGAAGTGCAGTCCGTATGGCCGCAAAAGCTTCCGTTGTTTGTGCGAATATCTGCAACTGATTGGGTAGAAGGAGGCTGGAATATAGATGAGTCGGTGAAACTTTCATCAATCTTAAAAACAGATGGTGTTGATTTAATCGATTGCTCTTCGGGCGGATTGGTGCCTCATGCAAAAATTCCATTGGGACCGGGTTATCAAGTGCCCTTTGCAGAAAGAATAAAAAAAGAGACAGGCATCTTAACAAGTGCGGTTGGATTGATAACAGAGGTGGAGCAGGCAGAACATATCTTAAAAAAGGGAGCGGCGGACCTTATTTTGTTGGCAAGGCAATCGCTTCGCGAACCCTATTTTGCATTAAAGGCCGCGACTCAGTTGGGTGAAGATATTACGTGGCCGGTGCAGTATGTAAGGGCCAAAATGTAATCTGAATTAGGATTCGAAGAATTAAAGGATTATAGGATTGGGATTAATGGAATAACTTCAAGTGGGAAATATTGAGGTCCTGTCGGGAATAATTTACTTTCAAAAAGGATCAGCTTCGACGCATAATATTCGACAGGCTCCATGAGTTGTGCATCTTTCAAGGCGCCGTCGATAACAGGCGGAATTTCCTGGTGAGGTAAGAAACGCCCTAATGTCAAATGTGGGCGAAAGGTTTTATCATTCGGAAAAGAACCCAAAGCCGACACCACTTTATCTACTTCCTTTTTCAGTTCAAATAGATGATCAGTCGCTTTAACACCAAGCCACAATACCCGGGGTTCGTTTCCTTTCTTAAAAATTCCTGGCCCGGTTAGCGAAAACGTTACAGCGGGCGAATCTTTTACCGACGAGCGCAAAAGCTCCTCAAGCACAGATATTTGTTGTGCGGATATTTCACCGAAAAAAAACAGCGTCAGATGGAAATTCTCTGCCCGAACCCATTTAATGTGGTAACCGCTAAGCAGTTTCTGCAACTGTTTCATTTTTTCGGCGGCTGGCTCAACCGGTTCGAGAGGCAAAGCCAGAAAAACTCTTTTTCCGACCATGTAAACTAATTATTAGTTAATTATAAGGCAAAATTATTTAAGTTCATTAATATTGATTGCCAGAAATGGAATAATGTTGTATTGCCATTTTTTAGGATTTCAACCTCTGAAAAAAGTTTTTTTACCACCATTCCGTTTAGCCATAAATATATTTTTCCATTACCAACTCCGGCATTTGAGTAACCTTCCTGTAACAAATGACACAGAAAGGTTACTCAAAGATTATTCAAACCTTACTTAAAGTACGCTGAAGATATAGCTAAAGGAAAGGTAAGATGAGAAGCGATATCTTACCTTTCCAATTACTGAATAACATTTTTCGTATAAATTTTTCTTTTAAATTTATTGTAATGTGTATTTAAACAGATTAACAATACCGGATCAAAAGAATTATAACGTTTTTTGTGCCGCTATGTTTAATTGAGAAAGCGAAGTAATACCACTGATCCCGCCCAGGTTCATTGCATCTAATGCCGAGCTGGGTACAATTATCATCGAACCTATTTTTAACCCTTCACCTATGAGATTCATGGCCCTTAATTGCAGAGCTACCGGATTGCTCATATATGATTCGCTGGCTTTGGCAAACTTTTCGGCAATTTCAGTTTCGGCTGTTCCCAGGATAACCCTCGCTTTGCGTTCTCTTTCAGCCTGGGCCTGTTTGCTCATAGCATCAGATAAAGCCTGTGGTATGGTAATATCTTTTATCCCTACAGTTTGACAGGTAATTCCCCATGGATTTGTATTCTCGTCCAGTAATTTTTGAAGGTCTTCAGCAATTTTAACCCGGTCCTGTAACAAATCTGCCAATTCATGTCTCCCGATAATATCTCTCAACCCGGTTTGAGCAATATATTGAACGGCTGTCATGTAATCAGCCACCTCAAGCGCTGCTTTTTCTACATCCCATACGGTCCAATATAAAGTGGCAACCACATTCACAGGCACAGTGTCCTTGGTTAAGGTTTGATCTGCCTTAAAATCAGTCACTCTAACCCTTTGATCGATATAATCTATTACGTTATCTATAATCGGCACAATAAAAAATATACCCGGTCCTTTTAATCCAATGTATTTACCCATCCGCAGCAGAACTGCTTTTTCCCATTGATCGGCAATTTTTATTGAACTGGTAATAAGTATGGTTAGCACTATCAAAACAACAAAGACTTTGATGTCAAGATATTTGAGATAGAAAAGAATCGCTAATATTGCAGATATAACGATTAATAACGATGTGGAAACTGAGTTAAAAAGGTTCTTTGTTTTCATAATTACTTGTTATTAAGATTATTATTAAGGTTGTTATTTTTGAGTTCAGTTATCACATCATCTTTTGAAAACCCATAGGTATAAGCAACAGTTAAAAATTCTTTACAGATGTCCTGAATTTTTTTTTGCTTTTCTTCGTCGGTAAGGATAATCCCATTGGCATTGATAAATGTGCCGGATCCTTGCTGGGTATCAAGAATATTTAGGATTTCAAGTTCTTTGTACGCTTTAGCGATCGTATTCAGATTTACCTTAAGTATCACTGCCAATGACCTTACAGTTGGAAGCTGCTCGCCTGTTTTTAATTTGCCAGAGGCAATCCCAAATTTAATTTGGTCTATAATCTGTCTGTAGAAAGGCGTTCCGCCACTCGGGTCTAGAATAAAATTTATCATTGTATTATATGTATGTTGTAATAGTTGTATAGTACAAATATACAATGATTCTTTTGAAAATCCAAATAAAATTGGAAAAAAATTATTTAGGAGCTTATTTTAAACTATTTGGACGCTTTAAATATCGATATCTGTAGTGATATTTTAGAAATCACGTAAAAGGAATTATGAGAAAAACCCGGATATCCCGACTAAATCGACCACCTTTTATCCTGTAAATCGATCGAATTCATTTCAAAATTTGTTTGGTTCAATTAAATCGGATTCTTGATGAATTCCGTTTATTTTTAGTATTTCTGGCTCGTTGCATTAATCAAACTTGTTGCTGGCCAAACAAATATGGACACAAACAATATTAAACATTAAATAGTCGAACGTGAGAAGCAGGTTATTTCCTTTCTCAGGTTCGACTATTTGCTTTTGTTTGTTCTCAAAAGTATTGAAAGCTGTAACAGGATAATATCTCAACGCATTGTATGCCATTACCTCGTTCCCTATTTTTATCGGAATGGGGTGATGAGTTCATCGATAATCACAACCTTGATATGATTTGCCTAAACTATTTAAACTTCTTCAACAAATCTTTTACGGCATCTTTGTGAACCGTAAAGCCCATCATTTTTAGTTTGATGTAATCTTCGTGAAAGAAGTAATATCCGAAATTGGGATTGCCTGAACCCACATTTCTTGATCCGGAACTTGAATCTTTGATCAGGAACCAATCTTTGCCGGAGCCCTTGTAATTTTCAAGATAGCCAATCAGCTGCATACCATGATCGTCGGTGGTTGTTTCGTTTGAAAACCTGAACTGCCGGGCATCGTCATTGATATACGCTGAAGGAATGTCGTAATCAGGAATCAATGCACAGTTAGTTTCGCGGCTGAAACCCGATTCAGACACATCACCGCCAATGCTCATTGTATATCCGCTTTTAATCGCTTTTTTAAGCGCATCCATAAAATCATCGAGCGGAACATTGTAATAATCTTTGTTGTGCCACCAGTTGTCTGGTACTTTGTATTCAACCTGCTGCCAGTAAGGCTCTTGTTTATACGAGAGAATTTCCACATAATCGTCAGGGTTGATTTTGAGGTAATCTTTCAGATAAGTTTTCGGCGTAAAAGTTTTGCCATCAACTACAAATTCAGTTGGCGGAACACCAATGTAGTGGTTCATGATCGATTTGATGGTTTCCAGTCCATATTCAACATTCCATGCATTCGAGGTTTTCATAGAATTCAGGAAGGCAGTCATTTCTTCAATCATTTTTGCATGACTGTGAAATTTTCGTCCATCGATTAATCCGGTGAAGGCTTCATCAGGAACTGCACCATATATTTTCATAATGCGGGACAGCGCATTTCCTTCTGATCCTTCCGAAAATACCGAGTTTCCCCTCTTTTCAATAAAGCGGCGGGCTTTTTCGATGTATTCGCAATAGGCAAAATAAGTCTCCGAGATTTCTACTTTTTTGTTTTGCTGGCGCAGAACTTCCGATTCGTAGAAGGAGGTTGTCGAGAAACTCCAGCAAGTTCCGGCGTTTCCCTGGGACTGGGTTGGATTGCTCCAAACTGTTTTGTATAAGGCCAGATTATTAGGCAAATCCATGCCCGACTGATCCATCACAAAGCGCTTATATGGTTCTTTTTCTGCCAGTTTTTCTTCAACGGCGGTCACATCCTTCAGTATCGACTCGAAGTAAAAACCTTTACCCTTATCCTCAGTGATTATTTTGCCTTTGCTTACATTCTGGGCCAGGCAGTTTAAAGTCAGCACGGAAAACAAACCAACGGTTAACAATATCTTGTTCATCTTTCTGATTTTTTTAAAGGGCGAAATATAAATCAAACTTTTCAGGTTCTTACTGAAAAATATCAGGTTTTATGAGTTGTGCTAAAAGCAATTGTGTGGAGGATTATAGCGTTTTTTGTTCCGTCTTATTTAGTTGAGCAAGCGAAGTAATGCCGCTGATTCCGCCCAGGTTTATAGCATCAAGCGCAGAGCCAGGTACAATTATCATCGAGCCTATTTTTAATCTTTCACCTATGAGGTTCATGGCTCTTAATTGCAGTGCTACCGGATTGCTTATGTGTGATTCGCTGGCTTTGGCAAACTTTTCGGCAATTTCTGTTTTGGCTGTTCCAAGGATAACTCTCGCTTTGCGCTCCCTTTCAGCTTGAGCCTGTTTACTCATGGCATCAGACAAACCCTGGGGAATAGTAATTTTTTTTATCCCCACAGCTTGGCAGGTAATTCCCCATGGATTTATATTCTCGTCCAACAATTTTTGAAGGTCTTCGGCAATTTTAACTCTTTCCTGTAACAAATCTGCCAATTCATGTCTTCCGATAATATTGCTCAAACCGGTTTGAGCAATATATTGAACGGCTGTTATATAATCTGCCACCTCGAGCGCTGCTTTTCTACATCCCATGCAGTCCAATATAAAGTGGCAACCACATATTCACAGGCACAGTGTCCTTGGTTAAGGTTTGATCTGCCTTAAAATCAGAAATGTTAAAAATATTCAATGCAAACGCTACAGTTGACATCTATAAATTTAACGAATAGGTTACTTTTCGGGAAATAACATTTAGCCCATTTCTACCTCCAAACCTGTTTGCCATTTTCAATTGTAAAAATGCGTTCTTCCCGGCCTTTGTCTGTACACTTTAAAATAAAGAGTGCATTTGCAGGGACATTTTTATAGTTCAATTCATTCGCAGCTGCATTTTGTTCACCTAGTGAGATCCATCCATTATCCCAGTACTGTAGTTCATAATTGAGACCGATCATTACATTGTTTTCATCGGTTCTTGGACAAAATCCGATGGTTGTTATTTTCTTTGGTTTGCCAAAGTCCAATCCAACCCACCAAGGAAAACGACTTGTTCGTCCCGGCATATATGGAAGAATAAAGGTTGATATATTGTTATCAAGAGCTTTGGACATCACATCAGGGATCAGCTCATCCGAATAAACCGGATTCCCATCTAACGCAATCATTTGATTATCAGATGCGCTATAAAACTTGATTTCTGCCAGATTTCCGTATTTTCCTTTTGCAAAAATAAACCGGGCATATCGGTAAGTGTTTGGAGAGTGAATATCCTTATTTTGAGGAATAAAGTCAGGAGGTTCTTTAATCGTGTATAAATCGACAGCTTTGCCAAAGTCCGCACGGTTGGCACCTTGAAATTTACCACCTACCAAACTTTCTGCCCATTCCTTCTTAAACGGGAAAACAGGATACTTCCGTTTAATTGTAATGGATATTTTAGAACCAGTGGGTTCAAAATATTTTTTTTGTCCGGAGTAATCCAGATGAAAGGCTTGTCCAGAAGGTATTAGCATACCATCTTTGTAATAAGCCGGTACATAAACAACATCCCTCCCCATGTTTTTAAAGATTGCTCTATTACTTTTTATTTTGCCCCATTGTACCGGAATAATGTTGTGTGAACTAAACACACACAAATAAGCATAGCGGATATCCCGAGGCAAATTGATTAAAGAAATTTCTACATCAGAAGTTTCAAAATATTCAGACGAAACATCCTTCTTTTTGGTATTAAGAAATAAAGGAGGAATATCGTTGTTCGATACATTGATGTCGTTTGCAGGTCCTGTTCGGTCAGTCTGGTAGCTGTAACGAAATACTTTAGCCAGTCTGAAGTCTCCATATAGCGGATCGGAAGACATATTGTTATATAGCTTTTTGTATTTCCATTTGTCTTCTTCCCAGAAAGACTCAAACGGGTAAGTTTTCCCATTATATACCAAAACGTTCCATTGATGCTTGTCGTTACGATTCCCCCAGGAGGGGACAAAATCAATAGCAACAGGAATTCCAAGTGAGGCGAAAAGCATCGAATTGAACCAACATTTGGTGCCACACTCGCCTCTTTTGGCGATATAAAAATCGGTTAATTTCAAATACGGATAATCAGACATAATTTCATAGGTATGGATAAAATTAGTGTACTTGAATAATAGACTATCAACAAGTCGCTGAATTGGCATTGGGTATTTTTCTCTGGCATAGCAAAAATTATCATTAAAAAATTTGTTTCGCCATTCTTCTAAACAAAGTCCCTGTTGTCTTCTATATGGTAATAAATATTCACAAAAATCGGCAAATGAAATACTATCGGAATAAGGATTATTTCGCCAGGATTCGTAGGCTTTGTCGATGTTTGTGGTCAGATAAGCAGAAGAGATATTTTTGATATCTTCCAAAACCGGACGGCTATATACATCCGCATAAATATTGTGAGTTTTCAAAGTGTTTTTCCATATCGAGTCCATTCGGCTAGTTAAATTCAGTTCCGGATGTCTCTCACGATACTTGATTAATGAGTCGTAGGCAACCAATGCAGGTCGGTAAACATTCAGAACT
Source organism: Bacteroidales bacterium (assembly GCA_015654795.1). GTDB lineage: Bacteria > Bacteroidota > Bacteroidia > Bacteroidales > Prolixibacteraceae > JAAFHB01. The sequence goes on along the minus strand of JAATGF010000170.1, from coordinate 12,090 downwards.
GTCATATGAAAAATGTCCGGGCATATTCCTGATCAGAAACTCTGCTGCCATCAATTTAAGTGAGTCGTTTTTATAATGAACTAACACCTTTTTAAGTTGGGGACAATTAGAGCCGGCAAGCTTGAGGGCACTATCTATTTGGTGGTCGGCTCTTCCGCAAGCAAACAGAGTAATGCAACAAACCAGAATTAAAAAATATTTTACCATAAGATAATAATATTTAGCTTTTTCCAATTTGCGGGGGACTTTCATCGATTCGTTTTTGAACAGAAAGCTATTGGTTTTTAAGGTACTTAACCCCTACAATAATTAAAGCATCGTCCAGACAGTCCCATAATCGCCAATTGTCGGGAAAATATATCTCCTCAATTTCCAGAGTTTATGTTATAAATCACATAAACTGGCTGCTAAAATTAATCATTATTCCGTATACAATCTGAATAAATCCCGAAAAGATTTTATTGTTAGCCTTTTTTAGCATATTTTGAGTATCAAAGGTAGGATTAATTTCCTGCAACCTGGCCGGTTCTGTCTGTCTTTTTTGTGAGCAAACCTATAGGAATCAGTTTGAGCAAAAGTTCGATTGTTCAACTTCTTCTCCTTTAACAGGCAGTTGATCAATCAAACTCGGATTACAGTATTTGACACCTGTTATATTCCAAAAGCAGGAAAGTCAACTTACGGAAGAGGTATATAATTTGGTCCGCAGTCGAAAGCGTTCTCGAAATATTTTTGATGGAAATATTGATATATATAATTAATCTCTATTGTTATTGTCAAAAATGTGAAAGCGACAGAACCGGGGATATAACAACAGATAATCGATACTCCATACCACGGATGAAATGTTATGATAGATGATCGTATCCTGTTACAACAATTTGTCAGCGTTGGAAATTGTCAGGATATAAACCGAGAATAGTTTTTTAAACGAGAAATGGCTGCGAATAATTCCTGCAGTCATTTCGTCCTGCATTGCAACTAATTATCTATCAATGGCATTACATTTTTTTCCGACATTCCCCTGATCAATAGAGGCAATAATCAAACGTTCTCCCTTTATTTCTTTTAGTTGTCTTAAGTTATGAAGTAAAGGAACATCCACTCACCGACCCATCCACCGTGTGATTCGATTGTGTGAATTTTAAGGGAGCTGGGTGCTGTTTTGATTGCCTGCCACAATCTCCGATGATTTGCCTTCCGTTTGTTCAGTAGGTTTTAGCGAGAGTTTAATCTGTCTTTCAAGGTTGTTCAACTCGGTTTTCAACCCCTTTAGCTTGTCCTCCTTGCGCCATACAGCTTCGACTACTTCTTTCAGTACTGGAATATCTTTCGGGATTCTCTCGTTTTCCGCCCGGTACTTCACCAACAGACGAGGCATATTATCCAAAGCATGGATAAAGTTTTGCGCAGCAACCTTAAGATCAGCAGTCAACTGTAGGGGTGCCGCTTTTGAAAAGCTGTTGTAAAACATTAAATCAAATATCTGTCACGGCAATACATTGTTAATATGCATGATAGCCAAATATTGAAACTGATTATTAATGAATTAATCAATATCCTAAATAAAATAATTGTATTTTTGAGGTAACAATTGGCCCTCTATTCCTATTAATATACAAAAAGGACGATTTCTTGCTCCATATTTTTGTTTTTATGACTTTTTCTGAGTTCAAAATGTGAAAAAATAATTGTGAATCATGTCAAAATACTTCAAACATAAAATACACAATAGTCATGATAATTTGTTTTGCAAAGAATATATTCTTACTTTGGCAATAAACGGTAATGAACTTACAAAACCGCCCCCAATTGGGGAGTTTGTGTATGAATTAAGTGTTAATATAATCAAGGTGAAAACAAGCAGTAGAGATACCATGCGTATAATAATTAGCATATTGTTTTTTTATAAAAAACTTGTTATTCCTTCTTTGGCAATGGCAATAGCAGTGGGCTTTCTTGAATGGCTTTTAACAGAACAGTTTTCATTGAAAACAGTTGGATACACTTACATTTTGGCATCAATGTATTTCCATTATTTAATTTATGAGAAACGAAATCCGGGTGAATATTACTTTTATTATAATATGGGACTTTGTAAATCCATTCTCTGGGGAACCAGTTTGTTTTTGAGCTTGATAATCGGACTATTTTTAGTAATTATATGGGTAATATGCAAGTAGAGAGTGTAATGAAGAGTTTTGGCACAAAGCATGTGCTGACCGATGTTTTTCTTTCGTGCCGTCCTGGTGAGATTATTGGATTATTAGGCAAGAATGGTACTGGTAAATCGACTTTGTTAAAAATCATCTTTGGTTCGTTATCTGCAGATCAGAAATTTATTAAAATTGGGCACAAAATCATCCGTGGATTGTTAAATAATCGAAACTTAGTCAATTATTTACCTCAAAATCATTTTTTACCAAATCATATAAAGGTAAGCACGATTATTTATTTGTTTTGTGACAAGAGAAATGCATCGTTAATAAAAGCCAATGACCTGATAAAACCCATGCTTAATAAAAAAAGCAAACAGCTTTCTGGTGGAGAAAAGCGGATTTTAGAGATTTTGTTAGTCCTCCATTCAAATGTTAGATACATCCTGATTGATGAACCATTTAACGGCATTGATCCAATTTATAAAGAGGATATTAAAAACTTGATTAAAGAACAATCAATAAACAAAGGATTTATTATTACTGACCATGATTACCGAAATATCTTAGATATTGCTACCAGAATTATTTTGATGCACGATGGTGGAACAAAAGTAATACTAAAGAATGATGAACTTAAAATTTGGGGATATATTCCATAGACTAGTGAAAACTGCCAGCTTTCAACAAACGTTATATATCAGTGACAGTTCAATTACTTATTGGACAAATTTACGAAATTCAGGCATAGGTGCTTTGTACAAAGCTCAGTATTTTAAACTGCTATTGGAAAACATATACGGGCATTTTACCTGCAGGGATAAATTTCTTTTGAATGATAAATTGGTTATGAACTTTAATTCGCTAAATCAATATATTATTTAACATTTTAAACTTTTGTATCATGAACAAATTTACATTTTTATTAGTAACTATTATTTTTGTTGTTTCGTCTTGTCAGAAAGATGTAAACCTGTATTCTTGTAATCCTGAAATAAATAATTGGGTTAAATCAAACTTAAAGGAAATTAGTCTGATGAGTCGTGAAGACATAACTTCTAAAGAACATTCTGTTCAAATAGCAATTTTTAGAGCTTTCTCTTCGAAACAACGACTTCAACTATGGGTTGACAAATTAGATGAGGTTGTAAAACTTGATTGGTCAACAGAAGAAAAAGTTCATATAATGAGTTTGCGTAATGCACTCAAAGAAGAATGGTTTAATGATGAATTTAGGAAAGATTCCGTAAAATTCCAACCGGTTAATTTATTCGAAAAAGATTGGTGTGTAGAAGGAGTTAAAAAATTTGGTTGGACTAAACAACAAATAGGCGGTATGGTTGGAAGAGTAGAAGAGTTAATTGATAAGCAAGGAAATTTTAAAGTAGTAATACTAAAATCTGCCAATGCCGTAACAGCAACTTCTTCCGAATCCAGTTGTAGTTGTAATGTTGCTTGGGATATGTGTGGTGGTCCGTTTGGTATTTCTTCTTGTTACTCGACTAGTTGTACTCAATCGCCATGGGGATGCGGAATGTTATTTGGGTATTATTGTGATGGAACATGTAGTCTGCTATAGAGTGATTCAAATAATGTCGTATTTTATATCATGCTAATTGGTGGTAATCAATTGTTATACTGAAAATTAAAAGCTATTAATATACAATAATAGCTCGTTCACATTATTTAGAAATAGGAAAATTACTGATTTGGCGAATTAATTTTAAAATTGCTTATCTGCTTTACTCATGTTTTTTTATTCAATTGAGTAATAATCTAAGTTCGGAATTATCATGGGACGAACTTATTTTCTGGAATAAGGAAGAATTCACATTAGTTATGCAGATAAGCAGTATTTTAAATTGTACAAACATGTTAAAGCAATACCTCTATTGTTCAATACTATTATTAATTTTTTTAACTCCTTTTATTGTTTCACCCGAACTGTTTAATGGAGTTAACAGTTCTAAGCAAATCTGGGTAGTTGGGTCTATCGCTTTACTTTTGCTTTTATTTTCGATTGATCTTATTGTGTTAAGAGATTCATTTTCATTAAAATTAAATTCCACGGATTTGTCATTATTGTTATTTTATCTGTATCTTGCTATCCATGCTCTTATTAATCAATACATTGATTTTTTATATAATACTGACCTTTTAAACTATACATTGTTGTTATTGTTTTATTTTATTATTAAGGAATTGCTTAATAATAAAAATGTAATAATAAATTCAAATTACCTTTTTCTCATATTCCTATGTTTTGGACTAGGCCAAAGTATTTTGGGGTTGTTACAAGTAAATGGTGTCCTCGCAAGTTATTCTTCTGACTTTGAGATTACAGGAACATTTACTAACCCTGCACCTTATTCATTATTCTTGGCAACGATTTTTCCATTTCCGCTGATGATATATCTTTTTATCAAAACAACAAACTTTTATAGATATGTAGGAAAATATACATCTTTAGTTGCAATATTTTTAATTTTTGCGGTTTTAATAATATCCAAGATACGTGCCGCCTGGCTTGCAGTTTTGCTGAGTTCATTAATCATTTTGTTTTATAAATATGATTTGCTCTATAAGTTGAAGAAAATACTTAAGGGTAAGATAGGAAAGGTATGCGCATGGATATTTGTAATTATTTTTACCGCTTCAATAAGTGTAGGTCTTTATAAAATAAAACCTAATTCAACGCTTGGGCGGCTCTTTATATGGGAAGTTACTACTGATATTATTAAGGGCAATCCTATTTTTGGAATCGGTGTTGGAAGGTACAAATCTGTTTACAATAATTATCAATCTCAATGGTTTGCCAATCATCCTAAAAATACTGATAAAGAGATGGTTGCGGGCAACGTTAAATTTGCATACAACGAATACCTTGAGTTAGTATCAGAAACTGGATTCTTAGGTCTTTTTTTGTTCTTGATTTTACTCACAAATTTATTGATAAATGGATATAGAACTTTACAAATCCAACAGGATAAAAAGCTAATTGCTGCATTAACAGCAATAATTTCAATATTGGCTTGTTCTATAATTTCTTACCCATTACATATTTTGCCAATACTTCTTCTTTTCTTCTTTTATATGGCTATTATCTCCTCATCTACAGATTATGTAATTCGCAATGTTAAATTGAATTTGTATTTTAGAGCTTCATTATTAAAAAATATTTTAGCAATTTTTATGTTGGCGTTTTCTATTTTGTTGTTATTTTATACAAAAGATCAATATCTTTCATATAGGATGTGGAAACAGGCTGATATTGATTATAAAATGGAGTATTACAGTAAAGCGAAGGAAAAGTACGACAATATTAAATCTCCTTTTTTAAACATCAATGGTGAATATTTACAATATTATGGAAAATGTCTCTTTATGAATGGCAATATTCTGCTAAGTATTAAAGTTTTGGAAAAGGCACAGACAATATGGAGTGATCCTGTAATCTACATTACACTTGGTGATGGATATAAATTATTAAAGCAATACGATAAAGCAAAAGATAACTATCTAATAGCGATGAATATGATACCTCACAAATTATTTCCAAAATATAAATTAGCTTGTTTATATAAGGAAACAAATAATTATGATGATTTTATAAAAATTTCAAAGGAGATTCTTAATCAAAAAGTAAAAGTTGAATCATTGATGGTTGATGAGATAAAACATGAAATAAACAAAATGCTAACCGAGCCAAACCCTGATTAATTTTACTTCAGGTCGTTTTTCTATTGGAGGTCTTTAGTTAGCTTGAATTCGCCCATTAACAAGAAGCTTATTTAACAGTATTTTAAAACATTTTTTAGGACCTCCTTAAACATGAATAATTCTTTCTTTTTCCTCGTACTGTTCTCTTTTTTAATTTATTCTTGTCAGCAGAACAATTCATCAGGTTTGTATACCGCACTAAGATTGGCAGGAAACAACCGTCCTGAATTGGAAAAAGTGCTGGAGCATTACTCTGAAGATCCGGCTGACAGTCTGAAATATCGTGCAGCATGTTTCTTAATAGAAAATATGCCTTATTATCATCACTATGAAGGAAAGTTATTGGACAACTATTTACAGATTTATAAAGCATTGGCTACAAGCAGACAAGAGCCTCAAGAAGTGTTGAAATCCTTTATTTCGGAATATGGCAATTTTTCAATTAATCAGGTGGAAAGCAAACCGGATATAAAAGAAATTAAATATAGTTACCTGATTGAAAATGTCGAGTGGGCATTTAAAGTATGGAAAGAACAGCCTTGGGGGAAAAATGTATTATTCGATGATTTTTGTGAATATATCCTTCCTTATAGAATAGAAGATGAAAAACCATCAGAATGGCGTCAAAAGATGTATGAAAAGTATAATTATTTGCTTGATTCGTATCGGAATTCCCCGGAAGCAACAGATCCCTTGTTTGCAGCAAAGATAATATTGGATTCTCTGAGTAAGGGAGAAAAACATTTTACCACTGTTCTCCCGAATTTACCTCATATAGGACCTGAATTATGTGAACAATGGAGGACGGGCAGTTGTCTTGAGTTGACAGATTTGACAGTATATGTTTTACGATCATTAGGGATTCCTTGTGGAATAGATTTTATGCCTATACATGGCAGAGGAAATGCCGGACATTTCTGGACATTTATTTTAGATATCAACAGGAATACCTACACATCTGATTATCTAGACGCTAAAATTGGTATTCTTTCTTCACATGAAGCTCAACATCTTACCTCCAAAGTATATCGTAAAATGTTTAGTATAAACAAGAATTTGGAAAAACAGTTATATACATTATCAACTTCCTTTCCTCCGTTCTTTTCCCATCCCAGATTTATGGATATTACATCCATTTATACCGGTAATAATCCGGTCCGCTCAATTACTATACCAGAGTCTGCTTGGTATGTCGAAAATAAAAGCCCCTCCATTGCTTATTTATGTGTTTCGCATAAAAAAACCTGGGTGCCTGTGGCCTGGACGCAATTTGACAAAAAACATACACAATTTGATAATGTTAAATCTGATATTGTTTTCAGAATTGCAAGTTGGGAAAGTAACCAGTTAAAATTTCAAACCGGTGCGTTTCGGATAACAGGTTTAGACGGGAAAATACACCTTTTGGTGGCCAATGAAAAGAACGATACCATTTGTCTTTTATCCAAGTTTGATATAGGTACTGAGGGTTTTACCGGATTAATGGTTAATGGCGTTTTTGAAGCAAGCAATAATTTATCATTTAACTGTCCGGATACGTTGGCTATAATAAATAAACCGCCTGTTCGCTTGAAGAATATATTGCATTTGCATTCACAAAAAAAATACCGCTATTTTCGTTATAAAGGGCCGGAAGGTTCCCATTGTGATGTGTCTGAAGTCATGTTTTATAAGAACATAAATGATACTAAGGCGTGTCTCGGCAAGGTGATTGGCACTCCTAATAATGATGAATTTAACAATATGAATGAATATACAAATGCTTTAGATGAAAACCCATACACGTCCTTTCATTATAAAAATGCTTCCGGTGGCTGGGTAGGACTTGATTTTGGCAGGCCCGTATCCATTTCGAAAATAATTTATATTCCCAGGAACCGGGATAATTTTATTCGTAAAGGAGACCAATATGAACTGTATTATTTAGATAACGAATGGGTTTCTGCAGGAGAGACGATTGCTGATGCTGATTCGATAGTTTACAGAAATATTGTTTCGGGCACATTGCTATACTTGGAGAATCACACAAGAGGTAACGACGAACGTATTTTTACATATGAAAATGGAAAACAAATTTGGTGGTAAAAATCAGACCATTTGGGACTGGTATATGATCTTGTTGTATTTGGAAAGTAGATCTGAGGTACTTCATCTATAAAAGCTGGTCAATTCGCGAATATCATTGACCTCCAATCCAAATTGAAATTCAGCAAGCGGAGGTATTTCTACATTTTCCTGGAAACTTCTGGTCAAATGGCAAGTGTGAAGGTCATTTTCCTTGACGCTATTTATTGATTCTGCAGATTGGTTTTGTGGATTTCATTGCTCAACTTATGTTTCTCAATTTTCCCGAAGTTTAATTATTTGGATTATTGGCTATGGATTTGGATTGGCCAGTAATTTAAATCCCAAACATTTAAAACCCCCAATGCATCCAAAAAACAAATCGACTGAAGCTTGTTGCTTATAAATAATGTAGGCAGTTTTAATTTATAAACCTTATCTTTCAGAAAGTTATAGAATTGATTGATGGATACCTCGTGAAAATCAAGTCCTTCCTTGTCGAATCTCCAATAATATTTCTGAAGCGCTTTTATGTTCCTACCTGCTGAATCTGAAATCTCTATTCCTTTATATCATTAACGACTACAATAACTTCTGTAGGGCAGAAGGTGTTCGGGATAATTTACGTGTCTATCTCAAAGCATTCAACCATAAAATAATCCCAATCTTCCTGACGATCATTTCTACGGTGCTGAGCCTGATTCCATTTGTATGGTCGGGACAAAATGAAGTTTTTTGGTTTGCTTTTGCAGCTGGGGCAATGGGTGGCCTTATCTTCTCGGTCACTGCGATCCTGTTTTATTTACCATTGTTTGTAAAATTCAAAAGTAAGGAAAAGAATATATTATTGGGTCTAAAATCCAATTCACGAGATGATTATAAAAATAATGGAACTATTACGATCTTTTGAGACCGCCTCTGTATGAAAAATAATAGCAATGTGAATTAGTTCAACATAAAAGTTGTTCAATACTGAGTATCATACGCACTCGATCTATTCCTTTTACATTTTTATCTCTACAATAAACAAAGATAAATATTTAAGAAGCTGAAGCTCATTTCTGACATTTACCACCAAATCTGTTCTCCGTTCTCATAAGCAAAAATTCGGACTTCGCTTCCTCTCGTAAGGTTCAACAACCGAAATAATGCATTAGAAGGAACGCTGTCATAATTTATAGTTAATGCTGGATCTACATTATATTTAATTTCATCTATAGAAACCTGACGTGTTCCCAGAGAGTGCCAACCTTGTAAATCTAGGTACTGAAATTCGTACGTATCTGACGGAGCGATATAATTATCATCATTACGGGGTACAAAAACAATGTTGCAAATGACTTCCGGCTTGTTTAAATCCAAGCCGACCCAAGCATTATTAGGGTTACAGCTGTAATAGAACGTTAAAATATCATTGTCAAATACATTGTCTGGCCGATACAGCCCATGATAAAAACATTCGGTTCCAATTCTTTTCCCATTCAAAATTTCACCTCTCGTATTATAAAAATGCAATTCTGCAATATTGCAGTAACTATTAGGAGCAGAATTGTAGCGTACGTATTGGAATGATTCTTTGGTCGATAAAGTAACCTTATTATATAAACAAACTCTTGATCCATCCTTAATCTGATACAATGTTATCGGATGAGAGAACGATGGATCACTATCACCTTGGAAAAGACCTCCTTCCATTTCTTTGTGAGATTTACTGCCAAAACCAATTGGAGCATATTTGCGTTTCAGTTTAACCGACATCGGTTTTGTCTTATCAGGAATATAATAGTGAATAGATCCGTCTTCTTTAATGGCAAAAGGATAGCTACAGGGAACCAACAGTCCATTTTCATCTGTCATAGCCATGCAAACAATGCCTTTCTCTATTGCTGTAAAAGTAACATGCTTCCCATTAATCTTTCCCCAGTGTATTGGTATCCAGTCTTCATTATTAAAGACGCTCAAATATACCAGTCGATTTTTTGATATTTTTTCGGAGACTAGATTTATTGTTGCATCTATTACATCTTGAAGATATTCCCTTGTTACATCAACTACTCGGAATTGTCTGAAGAAGGGGGGAACAAATCCTTTTTGTTCTTTTTCAGGGATAAGCTGATTGTGCTGTATGGATGTGGTTTGGCGGTACATTTTCCCTCTCTTTCCCAAATCCTGATTTTCAGGATTGGAATCTGTTATAACAAATAAGTGCATCTTCCTCTTTGAATCCATTACAGCATTCCACATATGACGCATGGATCGGTATGGCCATTGTTCAATAAAATCAATCGAAACAGGTATCCCCAATGATCGCATAACGTAAACCCCGAAAGTAACACGTTGCGGACAGGTACCTATTCGAATTTCATGTAATTCGGAGGGACTAAAGGTTGGTAATCCAGCCTTGTCAACTGATGCTGTATACCAATTATCTTGCATTAATCTGTTATTTAAATACCGACAAACTTTAACAACGTCATCACAGGCGAAGGTGTCAATCAATGGCTTGTAAAGGTCATAGTACTTTTTTTTCCAACTCATCTCAAGCTTTTCATCATTAATTCTGTAGGGCAATATGTATTCACAAAAGTCTTCAAAAGAAATCCATTTTCCCCAAGGCTGTTCGTTCCATACTTTAAAAGAAAATTCAATATTGTCAATTAAGAATTTCGATGTAATTGAATGAACATCAAATAGAATTGAATCTTTATCACGGAAACAAAATTTGTTTAGCGAATCGATCACTGTATAGGGATCTTTCCAGTTGTGAATATACCTTCTGCATGCATTTATATAGATGTTAGAACGGGATGAAGTTCTGGTATATAAGCCTGGCATATTTAATATCAAAAACTTCGCGGCCTTATATTTTAAACTGTCTTCAGGAACATTCCGATAATATTCCAGCGTCTTTTCCAGTTCTTGGCGATTATCCCCAGCAAGAAGTAATACCGACTCAATATCCTGAGAGTACTTTGAACAAGAAACAGTAATTATTGAAACAATAACAAGAATTAGGATTTTCGTCATTTTTTTACTATTTGTTGATGCAGAATATCTTAAAGATACTGGTTAACCCACAGAAGACCTTCGACCAGTTTGCTTTAATATACAAATTAATATTTTATATAATGAACTACTTAGTACATGACAAAAATATAAATAGTTTGATTATCAGCGAAAATTATCATTAAAAAACATTGTTGACCGACTAAAATTGAAAGTCGGTGATTCTTTTATTTAACTTGTTGATATTCAATTTAGCATTTTCTATTTTCAAAATTAAGCCCCCTGTTTTATCCTGAAAGAGGAAATAGGGTATCGCTGTAATCTATTGTTTTTCGGTACTTTTCATAGAATCTTTTGGAGTTTTTCAACAACTCCTCCAGGTTAAGATAGCTAAGTAAATGTTGTCTTACCAGACTTGCAATGGTTGAAAATGCTTTTTTAGTCTCTGTCTTTCGTTGCAAAACTGTCAGTAGTAACTGGGCAATGAGTGTACACCAGATTTGTATGCCAATAACGTTTTCACTTTCACCATAAAAGCAATGCAATTGAAAGTTTTGTTTCATTTTCTTGAACAACAGTTCTATTTGCCAGCGTTGCTTGTAAATATCGGCAATATCTTGTGAAGTAAGTAGCATGTTATTGGTGATAAAAACATACTTGCGCCCCTTTTCATCCTGATAGGTAATTCTACGTAACAGTAGTTTCTTCGGCTCTTTATCCTGTTTGTTTTCTTTATAGCACAACAGAATGTGTTCTTCTTTTAAAACACCCGCCACATCTTCTGATAAAGTATTTTCGCTGACGATTTTTACAATTTCGTACAGGGCATTATCTTTCATCCGGGTAACAAACCATATTTGCTTCTGTGTCCACTTTGCAAAGAGTTTGTAATGGTTGTAAGCCTTATCAAACATGACCATGCTATTGGGATTAAGTGACAGATTGTTCAGAAATTTACTGTCATGGACTTTGGCTGCCGTTACTTTGACGAACTTCCCGACATCTTGCAAAGCATCAATGAGCATGTGAACTTTCAATCCTCCTTTTTTCTTGCCGCCATCCCTGGGATTACGCCCAACTCCTTTAAATATTAGGCTGCTAAAAAGCTTGATTGTGGTAGAATCAACAATGAAAAGCTCTTTGA
>JAATGF010000028.1 GCA_015654795.1 Bacteroidales bacterium | reverse complement strand
GTTGATATAGGTCCTGATACCAAGACTCGATATGGACCAAACAAGAACCAAACAAGAATCAAACAAGAACCAAACAAGAATCAAACAAGAACCAAACAAGAATCAAACAAGAACCAAACAAGAACCAAACAAGAATCAAACAAGAATCAAACAAGAACCAAACAAGAATCAAACAAGAACCAAACAAGAACCAAACAAGAATCAAACAAGAATCAAACAAGAACCAAACATAGAGCAAACATAGAGCAAACATAGAGCAGGTATGGACCAAATAAACAGGAAATAGGAGCAAAACCCTCCGGCCTGTTTGTTTCAATTACGATAGAATACAAAGCCCACCGATAAAATGCAACAAATTTATATTTCACCCGGGCAATTGCTGAAAATCACAATATCATAGCAAAAGAGATCCCCCCACCATTTTTATAAATTGCCGGCAGAATAACGATATTGCTCTTTTTCCCCCAACGATACTGATGCGTATAGTAAACAACCTTTGCCGAAAAAATACCTATTCCGGCACCAATTAAAATGTCTGAGATCCAATGCTGATTATTGACCATACGACCAATTGCAGTAGTTGTTGCAACCGCGTATCCGCCAACACCAATCCATGGTGATGTATCACGATATTCCATATCGAGAATGGTCGCAGTGGCAAATGCCTGAGCAGTATGACCAGATGGCATAGAGTTTTTACCTGTGATTGTTGGTCGATCACTTGGAATCCATGCTTTCATTCTATTCACTATGACTCCCATCAATAATTCAGTTTTAGCAGTAATGGCAACCTGATTAACAAAATCACTGCGGCTTTCTACTCCGGCAGCCTTTAATCCAAATATCGCAACGAGTGGAGCAAATTGCAAATAATTATCAACAGATGTATGGATATCCGGAACCAACTTAATCCCTTTCTCCTGAATTACGTATTTGCTTAATAAACAGTGTGGCTCTGGTAGTAATGTAATGATTCCCGCCACCATAAACCCTGCGGGAACGATCGCTTTCCTGACCCATTGCGGATGAGCAATCTGATTTTGCATCGAACTTATTTCAAATGTCTTAACGTTGAGGGTATCCGCAAATTCACCCGATAATGAGCGATTGTTTTTTAATGAAAAATCGATTTTCGGAGAAGGATAAAGTGACGTCAACTTTGGATTTCGGCTTAGCATTAAAGTCATCGAACGATTAAAATATACTTCCTGCGAAAAAAGAGATTGTCGCAATATCAAAATTGATAAAATTAATAGAAGACGTACTGCAACCATAAGTGTTTTTTCGATTTTATGCAAAGTAATCGAATATTTTGGTAATTTGGAATTTAAATCCGATGTACAATATCTCATTCTGTCAATTTTTAAGAAAATAATAAAAGTGGTGTCAATTGTATATCGTCTTTATATCCTCTCTATTTTTGTGTTTTTGAGTGGGATGAGTGGGATAAATCATTAACAGAGCAAAAATTAAAATTCGCAATTTATGGACGGCAAAAACAGAAGTGATATCAAGCCTGGAATTGAGGTGGCGATTGTTTTAAAAGAAGATCAGCGTACAGGTAAGCTAACAGAAGGAATTGTTCAAAACATATTGACAAACAGTCAATTCCATCCGTATGGCATCAAAGTAAGATTAACAAATGGCCAAGTAGGCAGGGTACAAGAAATCAGATAGTGAGAAAATGAGAGCTGCAATTTGACAAGAAATGGGGATTGTCCAAATTTCTTAGATGTCCAAATTGGCATCCGTTGGCTGACGAATCAGATTGTCAGGAATTTCTTATTAGTTTTGTCGAAAATTTCAAAATATGGCTACAAAAAATCTTTCAGAATACGTTCTTAGTTCGGTTCCCGATGGAAAAGATATGAAATTCGGCATCGTTGTGTCAGAATGGAATTATGATGTGACAGGAGCTTTAATGCGTGGTGCAGTCGAAACACTTAAAAAACATGGTGTGCAGGGTGAAAATATTCTTGTAAGGCACGTTCCCGGAAGTTTTGAGTTAACGCTTGGCGGACAATTCTTTGCTGAGTATACAGATGTTGATGCGATTATCCTGCTTGGGTGTGTTATTCAGGGCGAAACCCGTCATTTTGATTTCATCTGTCAGGGTGTAACCAAAGGGGCTACCGATTTGAACATCAAATACAATCTGCCGGTTATTTTCGGTCTGTTAACTACTGAAAATCAGCAGCAGGCACTTGACCGTGCGGGTGGAAAATTAGGGAATAAAGGTGATGAGGCGGCAGTTACCGCACTAAAAATGGCAGCACTTCAAAGCAATTTCGAAGAGGAATCTGACGAGATCGAAGAGGATTAATTAATCTGTCGAGTAAATTTGAGGCGATCCGAATAGGATCGCCTTTTTTTTGCCATTAAGATTCCAAAATTTAAATGTCCTATTTTTTAAACTTAAAACCAAAATAATCGTTATTTAATCTAAATAAGGATTGATGTTTTACTGAGTGGAAAAAATTAATTGACATTTATATTTCATATGAATTTGGAAGAGATCGGACTGCAAACATCGCTAAACATTGACAAAGAGATCGTTATAAACGACTACTATACTGTTTTCTTAAGTCGGCAATTGAGCATTTTAGGCCGGAAAGAAGTGCATGCAGGACGTGCCCATTTCGGTATTTTCGGCGATGGCAAAGAACTTGCTCAAATTGCATATGCTAAAAATTTTAAAAAAGGCGATTGGAGATCAGGATATTATAGGGATCAGACCTTTATGCTCGCTGCAGGATTACTCAACCCGGAAGAATTTTTCTCGCAAATTTATGGTGATACTGATATCGAGAATAATCCGTCAACAGGTGGACGTAATTTCAACAATCATCACGCTACCCGAAATTTTGGGATTGAGAACGGGCTTGATAATTTATTGAAGCAAAAAAACTCATCTTCAGATGTTTCGTCAACAGCCGGGCAAATGCCACGTCTTTTAGGCTTGGCTCAAGCGTCAAAACTTGTAAGAGAAAATCCTGAATTTCAGAAATACACTAAAAATACAATTACAGGAAATGAAGTTGCTTTTGGAACAATTGGTGAATCGAGTACTTCCGAAGGGATGTTTTTCGAGACCATTAACGCAGCTTGTGTGCTTCAGGTTCCTCTTGCCATAGCCATTTGGGACGATGGATATGGAATCAGTGTTCCTGTTGAACTTCAGACTGCAAAAGGAAGTATCTCTAAAGCACTCAAAGGATTCGAGGCCAACGAAAAAGATCCGGGGTGCAAAATCTTTGTTTGTCCCGGACACGATTATCCTGCCTTGGTTCGGACTTTCGAAAAAGGGATAAAGATTTGCAGGGAAACTCATACTCCAGTAGTGTTTCACATCAATGAATTAACCCAGCCTTTGGGACATTCAACTTCTGGTTCGCATGAACGATATAAGAGCGATGAACGTTTGGATTGGGAGAAGGAACATGATCCGATTTTAAAATTTAGGGAATGGATTCTGCAGGAAAACCTGGCAGACAAAAAAACAATTAAAATTATTGAGAATAAGGCAATTGAACGTGCCAAGCTTGCCAAAGAGCTTGCGTGGAAATCATTTATTCAATGTTTTACGACCGAAAAAAAAGAGTTAACGGATTTAATTCACTCAATCAAATCAGAAAACACTTCACAACAGGATATAATAGTTGAAGGGTTAGATGATATACTAAATGCATCATTCCCAACGAGAAAAAAAATGCTGGCCTTCGCTAAAAAGCAACTTAGGTCGCTGCATGGGGATGACACTCTTCAAAAGAGCAAACACAATCTGTCGGAATGGATCACAAAAATCGAAAAAAAAGGCAGAGATCAATATAACACCCATATATTTAGCAATATAAATAATTCTGATTCAAGTTATAATATAAGACCAATTTATGCGCCGGAAGCCAAATCTGTTCCTGCCCATGAAATTCTGAATCTTAATTTCGATCTTCTTTTTGGAAAATATCCACTGCTGTTAACTCTTGGTGAAGATACAGGCCGACTTGGTGATGTCAATCAGGGAATGAAGGGGATGCAGGAAAAATACGGAGTTCACAGGGTTTTTGATACGGGGATCAGGGAAACAACAATAATTGGTCAGGGAATTGGATTGGCACTAAGGGGTTTCAGACCAATAGCAGAGATTCAGTACCTTGATTATCTGATCTATGCCCTGCCAACCATTTCAGACGATCTTGCAACCCTCTACTATCGCACAAGCGGTCAGCAGATTGCGCCTCTAATCATTCGCACAAGAGGACATCAATTACAGGGGATGTGGCATTCCGGATCACCGATGAGCATGTTACTCGGCTCACTTGGCGGAATCAATATTTGTGTACCTCGCAATATGACACAGGCCGCCGGACTTTACAATACACTTTTGAAAGGACACAATCCCGCTTTGGTGATAGAACCGCTGAAAGGTTATTATATCCACGAAATGGTTCCCGAAAACCTTGGTGAATACACTGTTCCGATGGGCGTTCCCGAAGTTTTGGAAGAGGGAACTGATATTACGATTGTTACTTATGGCTGGAATGTTACCATTGCCCATAGTGCAGTTAATAAACTAAAGGCACTCAATATTTCAGCTGAGTTAATTGATATACAAACGCTCGTTCCTTTTGATAAACAGCATATTATTAGCAGATCAATTCAAAAAACGAATAAAGTTCTCTTCCTTGACGAGGATGTTCCCGGAGGAGGTACTGCCTATATGATGCAAAAAGTTCTGATTGAACAGAATGCATTTAATTACCTGGATGCTCCTCCTAAAACATTGTCTGCCAAAGAGCACAGGGGCGCTTACGGTACCGATGGTGAGTATTTTTCGAAACCAAATACTGAAACAGTTATCGAAGCTGTTTACGAAATTATGCACAGTGTTGATCCCGCAAAATACCCGGGACTTTACGATTGATTAAAAGAATAAAATTGAAACAGATTAAATCAAATACAGATACCTCCGATGGTTGGTTTAAAGACAACGTTGAGTCGTATTCGCAACTGATAAACACTTACCGTTCAAGGATGAAAAGTGTAATCAATCGTGAAGAAGATTCTGCGGTTATCAGACATCGCTCGCGGGGAAAATTTGACGCAAGAAGCAGGATTGAGTTATTAACCGACGAAAATACTCCTTTTCTTGAGCTTTCTGTACTGGCCGCTTTTGGACAATACGATGAACAGTTTCCGTCAGCGGGAATTATTACAGGGATAGGAAAGATTCATGGGAAAATGTGCATGATCATTGCCAATGATGCGACCGTCAAAGGAGGGACTTATATCAGCGAGACCGTAAAAAAACATTTGCGTGGTCAGGAGATTGCATTGAAAAATAACTTGCCATGTGTTTATTTAGTCGATTCAGGCGGAATCTTTTTACCCGAACAATCGCGTATTTTCCCTGATCACGATGGTTTTGGCCGCATTTTCTACAATCAATCACAAATGTCAGCAGCCGGTATTCCGCAGATTTCAATCGTTATGGGATCTTGTACGGCAGGCGGGGCATATGTTCCTGCAATGAGTGACGAGACCATTATTGTTAAAAATCAGGGAACAATTTTCATAGGGGGACCGCCTTTGGTTAAGGCAGCAACCGGCGAAGAGGTTACGGCTGAAGAGTTGGGTGGCGCCTTCGTTCATACGCGAATTTCGGGAGTTGCTGATCATCTCGCAGAAAATGAAATAGATGCAATACGAATTTGTAGAAATATCTTTGAATTGATACCTCAAAATGATTCGCAGCATTTTGAGAACGTTTCAATTGAAGAGCCCTTATACGATCCTTTCGAATTGTATGGCCTCGCTCCCATCGATTTAAAGAAACCTGTAAATATTTATGAGATTATTGCCAGAATAGCAGATGGGAGCAAATTTGAAGAGTTTAAACAATATTATGGTGAAACCATAATAACGGGCTATTCCAGAATATTAGGTCTGCCTGTCGGAATTATTGCAAACAATGGATTTCTTACCTCGGAGGCTTCTCTGAAAGGTGCCCATTTTATTGAAATCTGCAACTTTAGGAAGATACCCATCCTCTTTTTGCAAAATATTTCCGGCTTTATTGTGGGTAAAAAATATGAACACGAGGGAATTGCCCGTAATGGAGCCAAACTTATCCATGCGGTTGCAACGGCCGTAGTTCCTAAAATAACGGTCATTTTCGGCGGGTCGTTTGGCGCCGGAAATTATGCGATGGCAGGAAGGGCATATAACCCTGATTTCCTGTTTATGTGGCCCAGTTCAAAGATTGGCGTTATGGGAGGACAACAAGCACAACAGGTTCTGAAATCGATTAAAGGGAACACTTTAGATCGGAACTCCAACCTTATCAATCAATTTGAAGAAGAGAGCTCCGCTTATTTCAGTACTTCAAGACTGTGGGATGACGGAATTATCGATCCTGTCGATACGAGAAAAATTGTCGGATTGGCAATTTCAATAGCATCAAATAAAAAATGCCCGGAGCCAAAAAATGGAATATTTAGGATGTGAATCATTATTACTTTAAAAAGTTTTTTCAGAAATTATAATAAAGAATCCTAAAACAAATTATTGTGAAAGAGTTCAATACTATAAAAACAGAGTTGAGTGGGCAGATTGCAACGCTTTGGCTTTCACGCCCGGAAGTCCATAATGCACTGGATGACATTATGATTCGGGAATTATCAACCTTTTTTAAAGAAATTGAGGATGATGACAAAATAAGGCTCGTGGTAATTCGGGGAAAAGGAAGATCGTTTTGCTCAGGAGCAGACCTAAACTGGATGAAAAAGGCTTTCAGTCTTACTGCAGAGGAAAATCTAAGAGAGAGCAAAGAACTTTCAGATCTGTTCAGAATAATCTTCGCCAGTAGCAAAATTGTTATTGCAGTTGTTCATGGTAACGTTTTTGGCGGTGGAAATGGCATAGTGGCAGCTTGCGATATAGCCTATTGTATTGACCACGCAAAATTTTCGTTAAGCGAAACACGTATTGGGATGGCAGCGGCATCTATCACCCCTTATTTGCTCAGAAAAGTACATGCTTCCGATCTGAAAGCGCTAATCTTTTCTGCAATAAGTTTTAATGGTAAGGATGCTGTAAAATACGGGTTGATTAATAAATCATTTTCATCTCCGGAATTCCTGGAATTATATTTGAATTCACTCATTTCGGAGATTTTGGAAAATGGAAAATTGGCATTGATTGAATCGAAAAGGTTAATTAACCGATTGACCAACCAATCGATGACTGAAGAAATGCAGCATATTCCTGAAATATTGGCGCGAATAAGGGTATCATCCGAGGCACAGGAGGGATTTTCGGCTTTTCTTGAGAAAAGAAAGCCCAGATGGTAGTCAATTGATCTGAAATTCAGTAACGTACTAATAAAGTATTATTAATCAATAGAATAATGGTATTATTTGATAAAATATTAATAGCTAATAGAGGTGAAATAGCCTTAAGAATAATCCGTTCGGCAAAGAAATTGGCGATAAGGACTGTAGCTATTTATACCGAATCCGAGAAAGAAGCTGATTTCGTCAAATTGGCCGACGAATCGGTAAGTCTTGGAAACGGTGATTTGAATTCAACCTTTTTAAATATTGACAAGATCGTTAATATCGCAATTTCAACGGGATCAAAAGCCATTCATCCGGGATATGGATTTCTATCGGAAAATCAAGCGTTTGCAAAAGCCTGCGAAGAGCATAAAATCATTTTCATAGGCCCCACTTCGAATGTATTACAGCTGATGGGGAATAAACCATCTGCCAAGTTACTGGCTGCAAGTCTTGGAATTCCCGTGATTGTTAGCCACGAAATCAATTACCAATCGTTCGATCATGCCGAAGATCAATTGCACTTTCCTGTTTTGATTAAGGCTTCATACGGCGGCGGGGGAAAAGGGATGGAATTAGTTCGTAACCAGGAAGAACTCGAAAGGCAAGTTGTAAAATCATCACATGCAGCTTTTAATTATTTTGGAAACGGAGAGCTGTTTATCGAACAATACATCCAAAAGGCTCGTCATATTGAAGTTCAGATAATTGGTGATAACTATAATAACATCATTCATTTATACGAGCGAGAGTGTTCCATTCAACGCAATCATCAAAAAATAATCGAAGAAGCTCCGGCCAGCTTTCTATCTTCTGAATTACGTATTAAAATACTGGATGCTGCTTTGAAAATAGGAAAAGCGGTTCATTACTCTGGTGCCGGAACCGTTGAATTCCTCATTGATGAAGCGGGAAATTATTTCTTTATGGAAATGAATCCCCGGATTCAAGTAGAACATGCTGTAACAGAAGAAATAACAGGAATTGATATTGTCAGCGAGCAAATACAAATTGCTTCAGGATTTCCTCTATCAATTTCTCAGGAGATGGTGATTGTAAAAGGACATGCAATCGAATTAAGAATTTATGCTGAGGATCCATCACAAAATTTCGCTCCATCTCCCCTACCTGTGTTTTCAGTTAGTCTTCCGGAGCATCCAAATCTGAGAATCGAGACTGATATTGCAAGCAATAAGCAAGTTACGAATCAATTCGATCCATTGTTGTTGAAGGTTACAGCACGAGGAGTGGATCGGGAAAGTGCTATAAATCTACTTCATGGAGAAATCAGAAACTTAGATATAATAGGTCCCGACACAAATACGAGGTATCTCGAAGCGATCCTTGCTCATCCTGATTACAAGCAAAATAACATCACGGTTGAATTTTGCAAAGACAACCATAAATCATTAATTAACAAATATATAAAGCAAATCATTCCAGTTTATCTGGATTATTTGATCGCACTTTCCCTCGAAAAAACATATTTAGGGAAAGAAAATCCTAAGGCTTCTGATCCATGGAATTACGTGGGATATTGGCGACTTAATGATCCTACGATCACACTAACAGTTGACGAAGAATTAGTTAGTGTAGGAATCTGTCTGAGAGATAATGCTAAACCGGCATTCACGTTGGATGGAAAGAAAATCTGCTTTAAAATAATCAGTGAGTCAAAAAGCAGAATCAGCATCATGATCAATGAAAAAATGATGAATTTGTCATATGTAATTGATAATCAAAATAATATATGGATTAGTTGCGAAAATTGTCAATACAAGATATCTTTTCCCAAGCTATTGAAAAGTTATCCCGAGACCATTGTCAGTTCAAATAGCACATCAACTTTTGAAACCGGGGAGATTAAATCTCCGTTGCATGGTAAAATATTGGAAATAAATGTTGAAAAAAATCAAATCATTAAAAAAGGAGACCTTATGATGATAATTGAAGCAATGAAGTCTGAAAACCGGATCCTTTCGCCGAAAGATGCCAAAGTGAAAAAAATTGCTGTTAATGTGGGAGCTCAGGTTACTGACCAAATGCCCCTCATATTCCTGGAGGATAAAATATGAATGAACTATTGGGTAATCAGTATATTGAATACAGAAAAAGAATCAGAGCGTTTTCTGAAAGCGTGATCAAGCCTTTGGCAATTGCGCAAGATGAAAAGGAGGAGTTTCCTATAGAATTGGCTCATAAAATGGGAAAAGAGGGATTATTCGGAATCACGCTGTCTAAAAAATATGGCGGGCAAGGTTTAGATTACCTCTCGTATATTATTGCTGTCGAAGAGATTGCACGCGTTGATAGCTCGCCGGCAGCAACAGTTGCGGCCCATAACTCATTGGGAATTACACCAATTTATGTATATGGAAGCGAAGAACAACGTCTGAATTATCTTCCTGGGCTATGTACCGGAGAAAAATTGTGGGCATTTGGGCTGACTGAAAAAAATGCCGGTTCGGATGCCAAAGGTGTAGAAACTGAAGCAAAACTCGCTGATAACCAATGGTTAATAAATGGTTCTAAAATGTTTATAACCAACAGCTCCTCTCCCATTGCTTCAGGAATTACACTACAAGCAATTACTGATGAAAAAAACGGTAAAAAAGAATTATCGGCAATATTAGTCGAGCGAAGCACTCCTGGCTACTTTGCAACTCCAATTAAGGGAAAACTGATGTGGCGTGCAGTAGACAACGGGGAGCTCAGATTCGAAAATTGTATCGTCCCAGAATCAAACCTGCTTGGCAATCGAGGCGATGGAATGAAAATTATGCTTTCGACGCTTGACGGAGGAAGACTTTCGATCGCGGCAATGGGACTGGGACTCGCTCAGGGCGCTTATGAAATGGCTATTGATTACGCGAAAAAGCGAAAGCAATTTGGAAAAACATTATCTGAGTTTCAAGGGATATCCTTTAAATTAGCAGAGATGGCTGTCAAAATAGAGCTTGCAAGGAATACGCTTTATCATGCTTGTCGACTGAAAGATGCAGGTTTACCCTTTGCCAAACAAGCCGCCATCTCAAAACTCTATTGCTCTGAAATTGCCCGCGAAATAGCTGATGAATCACTTCAGGTTCATGGTGCATATGGATTGCTGCGAGAGAACCATATTGAACGATTTTACCGCGATCAAAGGTTATTGCAGATCGGCGAAGGGACCTCTGAAATATTGAAAATGGTCATTTCGCGCCATATTTTATAGCTTAATATCTTAATTATCATGGAAATATCTTATCAATCAGAAAAAAATAGGAATCAGGTAATTCCTGATAATTCAGAACGAAAATCCGATCATATAAATCTGGCGCTTCAATCACAAACATTGGCAAATGAATCGGATAACCGATTTTATTATGAACCGATGATTTCAGGATTTCCTGTAAACACTTCAAAACTAATCCCATTTGCCGGTAAAAAATTAAATGTTCCAATATGGGTTTCAAGCATGACCGGCGGTCATCAATTATCGGGGACAATCAATCGTAATCTGGCCATGGCGTGCAAAGAATTTGGTATGGGTATGGGATTGGGTTCCTGCAGAATGCTACTGTATAAAAAGGCAAATTTCAACGATTTCGACGTCCGGACAATTATTGGAGATGATTTACCGCTATTTGCAAATCTTGGAATTGCTCAAATAGAAGAAATGATCGAAAAAAATGAAACGGATAAAATAAGGCGTTTGATTGACCGTCTCAGAGCTGACGGACTGATCATCCATGTCAATCCTCTTCAGGAGTGGGTTCAGCCAGAAGGAAATACCATACTTCATCCGCCAATTGAAACCATAGAAAGGCTTCTCGAAAAAATTGATTTTCAATTAATTGTTAAGGAAGTAGGTCAGGGCTTTGGTCCCCGGAGTTTGCGACGATTACTGCAATTACCGCTTGCGGCTATTGAATTTGGCGCTTTTGGAGGAACCAATTTTTCGAAAGTCGAAATTCAACGCAGTTCTATTTTCAGGAAAGAACTCTTCCAACCTTTTGTGAATATCGGCGTTACTGCCGAAGAGATGGTTGATTTAGTTAATGAAATGGTACTTGACGGTGAAAAGTTTGCCTGTAACCAACTTATTATCTCAGGCGGAATTAAAAACTATCTTGATGGTTTTTATCTGACAACAAAGTCAATTCTTCCGGCCATTTATGCGCAAGCTTCTGCTTTTTTGAAATATAGTCAGGGTGATTATGCTGATTTACAACAATTCGTCAAATCCCAGATCGAAGGTTATAGAATGGCGAAGAATTTCCTTACGTTAAGATTACCCAGACAATAGATGAAGTCGTATTTGCAAAAGCCGAATTGAAAATTTTCCAGATCAAACCCAATTAAGCATTATGCAGACGTGTTTGACCAAGCATGATGTAAGGAAGATAGGACAAGAATTCTGCTGAGTTGCGCTTCCATTAAATTAAATAGCGTATACGACATTTATTGATTCGCATTACTTAAGTTACTAATTATCACATAAAATGACTGTATTTTCAGGCTTTTCTAAATTGAACCGCGGACAAAGGATTAACTATATTGTTCAAAATTCTCTTTTAAATGGCTCCGAAGCGTCTGGTTTGAATGATTATCTTGCACCGAACGAAAATCGACAGCAGGTATTCAGTGAAATGATCGAGAATTACATTGGAAACTTTCCTCTTCCGATGGGAGTCGTCACAAATATGGTAATCAATGATGAAACATTCATTGTTCCGTTTGTGACAGAAGAAAGTTCGGTGATAGCAGCAGCTTCAAAAGCAGCCAAATTTTGGGCTGAAAGAGGGGGATTTAAAGCAACCGTTCAGGGAATGGCCAAAAAAGGGCAGGTGCATTTTACATGGAATGGCAAGCCACAATTCATTAAGGAGATATTTCCGGTAATCAGCGAAAAATTACTTAATGCTACCGATGTCTTAACTCAAAAAATGAGACAAAGGGGTGGCGGCATTACTGCTATTCATCTCATTGACAAAACAGAAGAGCTTACTGATTACTACCAGATAGATGTTTCGTTCGAAACTGCCGATGCTATGGGGGCAAACTTTATCAACACATGTCTTGAAAAGATATCGTCAGTATTGCAGAATATCAATGAATTGAATTCCGGGGGGTACAATGTTGAAATAATTATGGCGATTCTCTCAAATTATACGCCAGATTGCGTGGTCCGTTGTTGGGTGGAATGCCCTCTTGAAAAGCTGATCGGGTGGAACAAAAAGCTATCATACAATTCTTTCGCTACGAAGTTTAAACAATCAGTTGATATTGCCAACATGGATATTTCGAGGGCCGTTACACATAATAAAGGAATTTTCAACGGGATAGATGCTGTACTTTTGGCTACGGGAAACGATTGGAGAGCGACTTCTGCTTCCGCTCATGCCTATGCTTCAAGAGACAGAAAATACAAAGGATTAACGACAGTAAGGCTGACAGAAAAAACGTTTACCTATGAATTGGAGCTTCCATTGGCAATTGGAACTGTTGGTGGAATTACCGGAATACATCCAGTTGTGAAAAATTCGCTTGCCGTACTAAAATATCCTGACGCACGAAAATTGATGATGATTGTTGCTGCTTCGGGGCTTGCCTGCAACTTTGCAGCGATTGCATCATTAATTACAACGGGAATTCAGGAAGGACATATGAAAATGCACCTGTCTAATATTCTTAACAAATTAAATGCTAACTTATTAGAATCAGAACGTGCCAACAGTTATTTCACAGATAAGACTGTTTCATATACCGGAGTCGTAGAATTTATCCAGAAAATCAGAGAGAAAAAATGAGTTTACAGGGGGTCAAATCATATGAATCGCATGCAAAATTAATGATATCGGGTGAGTACCTTGTTCTTAAAGGTGCGCTATCACTCGCAATACCTTTACGATTTGGACAGAAATTGTTAATAGCTGAAAATGAAGGAATTCCTTCAGTAAAATGGACATCAATGATTAATAATGATTTATGGTTCCACACTACGTTACTCCTCCCCGACTTCCGTATTGCAGAAACAAACAGGCCAGACCTTTCGGAAACACTTCGCAAAATCTTACTTGTATCAAAAGTAATGAATTCCAAGTTTTTAAACTCAAAATATGAATATCAGGCGACCTCGGTGATGGATTTCAGTCCGCAATGGGGCATTGGTTCAAGTAGTTCTCTTATTTCAAATATTGCTTCCTGGGCTGATTGTGATCCGTTCAAACTTAATTATCAGATATTTAATGGATCAGGTTATGATATTGCCTGTGCAAGATCTTCGTCACCAATCATTTATAGTTTAAAAGACGATCAGCCGCAATATAGGGAGGCGAACTTTCATCCGCCGTTTCACAAATATCTCTATTTCGTTTACCTGAATCAGAAGCAAAACTCAAAAGAGAGCATCAAAAAATCAGATCTGTCAAAAATCAATACAAAGGATATTAACGAAATTTCAGGGCTGACACTCGGAATGGAGAAAGCTACCAATATAGAAACATTTCAGGCTCAAATTGATCAGCACGAAGAGTTGACTGGCATTATTATTAAACAAAAGTCAGTTAAAACTCAGCTTTTCAATGATTTTGCAGGATCGGTGAAATCACTTGGGGCGTGGGGTGGTGATTTTATTCTTGCCGCCTCATCAGAATCAGATGACTATGTATGCAAGTATTTTAAAGACAAGAATTTAAATACAATATTTCGGTATGCAGAAATCGTATTTCCAGAAAGAACTAATTAACAAACCAATGAGCGAAGACATTATAAATATCACATGGAGAGCCCCTTCGAATATCGCACTTGTTAAATACTGGGGAAAAAGTGCTCATCAACTTCCCGATAATGGTTCACTAAGCATTACTTTGGAAAGATCATCGACAACCACTTCCCTGTCATTCAAAAAGAGACAAAAGGTGGAAAAAAAAATCAGTTTTGAATATTATTTTCATGGCAATCGTCAACTCCAATTTGAGAAAAAAACAGCACAAATACTTAATGATTTAGTCGCGAAAATGCCATTTCTTACTGATTATGAACTTGTTTTTCGAAGTGAGAATAACTTTCCACATTCGACAGGTATAGCTTCTTCTGCCTCTTCGATGAGTGCGCTGGCGCTTTGTCTGGTAAGTATGGAGGAAATTGTAAATAAAAAAAAGCAAAACAAAGATGATTTCTTCCGTCGGGCATCCTTTATTGCCCGAATGGGTTCCGGCAGCGCATCCCGATCAGTTTACGGCGGTATTGTGACCTGGGGAAATATTCCATTCATTGATCCTTCATCTGACGAATATGCCACTCTACTTTCATTGCCCAAGGAAAGCAGGTTTAATCACCTGATGGATATTATTCTGATCGTTAGTTCCGAAGAAAAGTTGGTCTCAAGTACAGCAGGACATGCCCTGATGACCAGTCATCCTTATAAGGAGGGGCGAATTGCTCAGGCGAACAGTCATCTGAAAAAAATGGTGGATGCCATTCGCAGAGATAATTATGAATTGATAGGAGAAATTGCAGAAAATGAAGCTCTTTCGCTGCATGCGTTGCTGATGACTTCCTCACCAGACGGTTTATTACTTAAACCGAATACATTGCATATTATCGAAGCGGTTAAACGTTTCAGAAGAGAATCGGGACTTGACTTGTTTTTCACGATAGATGCAGGGCCGAATATTCATCTGATCTATTTTGAAGATCAGCGAAAGTTGGTACTTCCCTTTGTTCAGAATGTGCTTACCCCATTTTGTGAAGATGGCCAATGGATCGATGACAGAATCGGAAACGGACCCGAACTTCTTTCACCTCAAATTGAATTTTAGAATGAATTATCCAGCGAAAATACTTTTGTTCGGGGAATATGGAATCATCCTAAATTCGATGGCGCTTGCTATTCCCTATTCTCGTTTTTCAGGGAAATTCAGATCTTCAAATACAATTACAGTCAATCATTCCAAAACAGAATCCGAATCGAATATCGAATTAAAAAAACTGCTTGGCTTCTTCAAAAACAATGCCGGCAAATTCCTGTTTCTGAATCTTAAACTATTTGAAGATGAAGTAAATCAAGGATCTCACTTCCATTCATCGGTACCTGTCAGATCTGGTCTGGGAAGTTCAGCCACCCTTACTGCTGCAATTTATGACCGGTATTTAGTTAAGACGCATCGAGAAGATTATCAATTGATTAAAGCCGAACTTGGCGCAATCGAATCTTATTTCCATGGTAAAAGTTCAGGTTTCGATCCACTAGTGTCATTACTAAAAAAACCAATTATGATGGATCGCAATTCATCAATAATTACTAAAACAGATCTTGCTCCCTTTTTTAATAATTATACACTCTTTTTGATAGACACACATTCGAAGGGGAATACAAGTGAACTGGTTAACAATTTTATGAAGAATTATAATCTCCCTGATTTTAAAATATGTATTGATAATGAATATATTCCATTAGTTAACGAGGTTGTTGAAGCCGTTGTTAAATCAGACTTTGTATCTTTTAATAAATTTATTGCCAGGTATTCCGAATTTCAACTTTCACACTTCGAGGCGATGATACCACAAAGCATGAAAGTGCATTTTGAGTATGGAATCAGGAGCGGCGAATTTCACCTAAAGCTTTGTGGTTCAGGAGGTGGAGGATATATTCTATGCCTGACACGTAACCGTTCGAAAGCAGAATCTTATTTTAATCTAAACCATCTTGATTGGATGGTTGTTTAATCATTCAGAACGCTGAAATATCAGTTTTGGCATTCTTCTCTGAATCTATTTTGGAAATTTAAAATTCAATATGAAACTGAATTTTAATCAGAGGTATCTTTCTATTTTCAATTATTTTATGAATATACATACACGAAGATTACCCGATTGGATGAAGACCCCTCTCCCATCTGGAAATGATTATATTACAGTCAAGAACCTCGCTGCAAAACAGCAACTAAATACGATCTGTGTAAGCGGCAACTGCCCAAATAAAGCGGAATGCTGGGGAGCTGCAACGGCAAGTTTTATGATTCTGGGAGAAAAATGCACCCGAAACTGCCGCTTCTGCGATGTAAAGAATATGATCCCCGACAAGGTAGATATGGAGGAGCCTTATCGATTGGCAAAAACCATTCAGGCGCTTAAAATCAAGCACTGTGTTATCACATCAGTTACGCGAGACGATCTTGAAGATGGAGGAGCAGCATTCTGGGCATTAACAATAAATACATTAAAAGAGGTTAATCCTGGTGTGACGATTGAAACGCTGATTCCCGATTTCTTCGCAAAACGCGAACTCATCCAAACGGTTATTGATGCAAAACCCGAAGTGATTTCTCACAATATGGAAACTGTGCGAAGGCTTACCCCAAAAGTGAGGGATGTGGCAAGATACGATAGGAGTCTTAAAGTGATTCAGATCATTTCTGACTCCGGAATTGTTGCTAAATCAGGGATTATGGTTGGTTTGGGCGAAACAGAAAATGAGGTATTCGAAACGATGGATGATCTTCTTAAAGCAGGGTGCAAAGTATTGACAATCGGACAATACTTGCAGCCATCGCCCCATCATCTTAAAATTGAGGAGTTTGTGAAACCGGCGATTTTTATTAAATATCGTGAAGCAGCACTCGAAAAAGGTTTCAGCATGGTCGAAAGCAGTCCGTTGGTTCGATCATCTTATCGTGCTGAGAGACATATTCACGCATAATCCCTTTAAAAATGAAGAACATAACTTACAGTAAAATATCAGGAATCCGGAATCTCACCGAGTCAACCTATGTATTAAGACTTGAAAAAAATGGTTTCGAATTCAAAGCAGGACAATACCTTGTGCTTAATGTTCCCGGCGAAAACAAAGCCAGAGAATATTCGATTTACAGTCCGGAAGATGCTCCTTATATTGATCTGCTAATCAAAGAAGTCGACAAAGGTGAGATCTCGAAAGAATTGAAATACCTGAAAATCGGGACAAAAGTGGAGATTACCGGGCCGTTTGGCTTTTTCCTTTTAAGAGATAACGAGCAGAAAAAAAATAGTCATTTTACATTTGTTGCTACCGGGACTGGAATTGCACCTTTTCACAGCATTATTTTATCGAATCCAGACCTTGATTACGAGATTATTCATGGAGTAAGGCACGGGTACGAGGCTTACGATTCGTGCGATTACCCGGAGGATCTTTACAAACTTTGCACGTCGCGCGAACATGGGGAATATTTCTTTGGACGCGTTACGCATTATTTCAAGGAAAAAGGGATAAAAAAAGACTCCATCTATTATATTTGCGGCAATTCGGGAATGGTGAATGATGTGACAGAACTCCTTGAAAAAAAGGGCATTATCGCTGAGAATATCCGCACAGAGGTGTTCTTTTAATTTACTTCTCTATGTTTTCGAAATACGAATCGAAGGAATGCGCGAATTGCGGTAAGTTACATATTTGTACCGGGACAATCAGATGTCCATGTTTTGATGTCGAAGTCCCGGAAGAGATATTGAACTATATCGCAACGCATTTCGATGAGTGCCTATGCAATGAGTGCATTGAGGAGTTGAAGCAAAAATGACTGCATTCACCTGTAGTTCAATTCGTTTTGATTAGGAGGTCTATGATGAGGCGAAAGGGCGACAAGTCATTGAAAAGGTCATTGGCTTCGCCGTCATTGACAAGTCATCCGATGCTGATATGAGACCTGATACCAGACCCAATATGGACCGAACATAGAGCAGGCATAGAGCAGACATAGAGCGGGTACGAGGAAAATATGGAGCAAACCCATCAGAATTGTTTATTTCAATTATGATGAATATACATTAAAAGTGCACTGTGCTTCGAAAATTCACAAATCCCGTATTGGCAAAAGACGACATTTATTTACTCCCATTACTTATAGCTCATTGCTTAACACCTATCAATTTTTCGCAAAACGATAAAGACGAAATACTTTCAAAAGGGTTAATTTTGAATCACAATTAGTGTTGGAAATGCGGTCATGAAAATCTGGAAAGAAGTTCTGCTTACAACCGACAGTGGTGAGACAAAAACAGCCATTGCCCCGTTGATTATTTCGGCGAGCCGGTCGACCGATATTCCTGCGTTTCATTCAGAATGGCTGATTAACAGGTTAAAGAGAGGTTATATTTGCTGGAATAATCCCTTTAACCCGACAAATTCGCGGTATATTTCATTCCAGGAATCCCGACTGTTTGTTTTTTGGACAAAGAATCCCAAATCTCTAATTCCCCACCTACCCTTTCTCGATCAGTCCGGAAAGAATTACTATTTTCAATATTCGCTGAACAACTATGAGAAAGAGGGATTTGAGCCAAATCTGCCTCCACTTGAGAAGCGCATCGAAACGTTTATCAGTCTTTCGAAATTAATAGGTAAAGAGAAGGTAATCTGGCGGTTCGACCCACTGCTGCTAACCGATCAACTGACTGTGAAGGAGTTATTGATAAGAATCTGCGAGATTGGAGATCAATTGGTAAGCCATACCGATAAACTTATATTTAGTTTTGTCGATATCCTTTCGTATAAAAAGGTGAAGAATAACCTGATCAATGAAACTACGATATTCAATCAATCAAATATCCAGCTTGCAGAGTTTAATGATTCGCAAAAATACGAATTTGCAAATGGCATCCACGTATTACTGCAGAAATGGTTAAAAATCAACCCTGCTTTCCGAATTGCTACTTGCGCCGAGGATATTGATCTTGAGAAATACCAGATTTCGCACAATAAATGTATTGATGATGAGTTAATTGCAAAATTGTTTTCAAAAGATGAGAAGTTGATGAACTTCCTTGGTGTAAAACCAGCAGAGCAATTACTTTGGGGCGAAGGGCGTCGGAATAAAAAGCCTAATCTCAAAGACAAAGGTCAGCGCAAAGCCTGTTGTTGCGTGGTAAGTAAAGATATTGGCGCCTATAATACCTGCAATCATCTGTGTGTTTACTGTTATGCCAACACTTCGCCGGAAGTTGTCAAAAAAAATATGGAAGGGCTAAGTCCTGATTCGGAGAGTATATTATCAATTAAGTAATGCGAATCAATAGATGTCGTATTACTGGTTCCCGGTATTTTTAACCTGAAAAGTTTTTTTGTTATTCTGGGGACATTCCAATTCCTCTTTCAAAGGAAGAGAACGTCGATCAAGACAGAATTCAGGGGGGAAGATATTTAAGAATGCATAATAAAATGGATTTGAACACGGATGCCGGTTTCATCGAGGTCAGGAAATACAGATTATCAAACTTCTACCTATATCAAATCCCTCATGGAATTTTTAAACAGTGAGATTCCGCCAGAGGCTACGGGAGACTGTGAAAGAGTTAACCGAAATAACCAAATCCCGACGAGCAGAAAGAACATT
>JAATGF010000106.1 GCA_015654795.1 Bacteroidales bacterium | reverse complement strand
TGTATTGCGTGTATCTGACGAAGGTGAGCTTCCTTCTCAATTGGTATGCGGTGATACTGACTTTATAACTGCGCTTACACTTGCAACTACGCTTGAAAAGCATGCTATAGCTGTTTATCAAAACCTGCCCAACAATGAATTGAAAGGGATTAAACAGAGATTCTACGAGGCTCTGCCGAACCGGTTCGACCGGCAAACCTACCTGAAGATTGCATCAGAACTTGGAATTAAAGAAAAGGCCGGAGATAAATTGATAGAAAGGTTTAGTTTAAAGTTGCTAAACCATGAACGGAATAAGTATTCTAAATTTTGAAATATGGGTGAGGGAATAAACTGGCAGGAATGGGTGATTTTTTTTCTTTTGCAATATTTATCATATAAAAATATTACAAAAGGGGGAATGGGGAAAAGGGGGAATGGGGGAAATTGATCAAAGGGTCATTGAAAAGGTCATTGGCTTTGCCGTCATTGAAAAGGTCATTGGCTTCGCTGTCATTGAAAAGGTCATTAAAGTCATTGAGAAGGTCATTGGCTTCGCCGTCATTGAAAAAGTCATTAAAGTCATTGAAAAGGTCATTGGCTTCGCCGTCATTGAAAAGGTCATTGAGGCCATTAAAGTCATTCTGAATTTTATTACAGATTCTGTGGTGGAAATTTAAGAAACAGGAAGTAGGAAAGGTAGGAAGAGTAGGAAAACGAGAAACAGGTATGAATTACGAGGTATGACATTTAGGCCATTGTCTGATTGTCAGTTCCTAAACGGTGCAAAACAGTGCAAATCGGTACCGAAATTTGGCATGGTTTAGTTATTGGAGAATACGCCTTGAAATCGGTTAGTGGTTTTTCTTGAGAAAGGGGTATACACCTGAACAATGAATCCATGAGGCCCGAAAATTAGTTTTTTGTTTCACCCTAAAAAATTAAAATCATGGGTAAAACTAAACAAGGTGTAATTGGTGGATTCTCCGGAATAGTTGGTAACGTTATCGGAGCATCGTGGAAGGGGATCGCTTATATGCGAATCCGCCCGGTAAGTGTGGCAAATCCAAAGACTGACCTGCAACTGGATCAGCGTATGCGATTTACTGTAGCCCTCAGGTTTTTGCAATCGCTGGCGCAATTTCTCAAGATCGGCTTCAGAAATTACGCAGTCAGAATGACACCGTTCAACAACGCGATGTCGTATAATCTTCTGAACGCGATCCAGGGTGCATATCCGAACTACACAATCAACTATGCGAATGCGTTGGTGACGCGTGGGAATCTCTCACCCGCGTTGAACCCTGCAGTAACATCAACTGTGGCGGGGACGGTAGTCTTCACCTGGGATGACAACTCGGATGAAGCGGATGCCAGTCCATTGGACAAAAGTCTGCTTGTGGTGTATAATCCGGAGAAAAACCAGGCCGTGTATTTCAACGGATTAACTGACCGTGCTGAATTGACACAGTCGGTAACTGTACCGAACTCTTTCACCGGTGACCAGGTACATTGTTATCTTGGTTTCATCACCGTTGATGGGAAACTGCTTTCAAACAGCAGGTATGCCGGTGCGGTAACGGTAGCGTAAATCGATCGTGAATTATGAATTATGAGATTCCCGAATCGGTATGATCACGGGACAAATGAGGAAATAATTCTGAATTTGGTGAATAAAGAGACTGCCTCTGAAAAGGGCAGTCTTTTTAGATTGAAACCATATACTAAATAATAAGTCAATGTCGTTTAGTCCGCAATTTTTTTAGTGTTTCATTTAGTGACTTTGAGTCTTAATGTAGCAATAAAAAAAATCGCCACACGAAAACACAATCCCAAAAATTCGCTGTCAGGCTTAGACTTTATCAAAAAAGATTGTCAACAGAATCTTTTACCGCGGTTATCCCGCTTTTATTTATCTCATTCATTATTGCGCCTGGTTTCAAAATGCAAAAGATTCGAAATAAATAGTTGTTAGCCTGATGGTTATGCGAAAATTCGGGACACGAAATAAAAAACAGCATCAAAGTCCTTAACTAAGTGACATTGAATCATAATACCCTATTGTAGGTATATAAAATACCGCATCAGGGCTATGTTATAAAACATGTTTTTTATGGATTTTTGTATCGTATTAATAAATATAAAGATCATGAAAGCATTTGAACGACATTTTGAAGGTGGTAAGAGAAACCACAACAGCAATCGGGTTGCTAAAACGGGTAGAAATATTTTGGTCGCAATGCTAATAATGTGTTGTCTTCAATTAAATGCACAAAATAAGGATCAGGTTATTTCTATTACAGGTACACAGTTTACTTATCCTTTAATTAAACGCTGGATCAGCGAATATTCTAAGATCAATCCTGAATTAAAGTTTAAGTTGATCAGCGATCAGGACAATAACGACAAAGCCGATTTAAAGATTATAGCCCATACACCCGAAAAGGGGGAAATAGCTGAGAATAAAACACTCACAAGGGTAGGTCGCTTTGCCATTTTACCTATTACAAACGAGAAAAACCAGTCGTTTACAAAGGAATTTAAGAAAGGGGTTAAGCAAGACGGGCTCAAAGCCATCTTTATGAAAGACGGAGGCGAATTGAATCCGGAGGAGAAGAAGGGTAAGGAACCGGAGTATACGGTATATACCAAGACTCCCCAATCGTGTGCAGCAAAGGTGATATCATCTTACCTGGGTTATTCTTCCGAGGATTTGAATGGGATTTATGTCACAGGTGACGACTCGTACCTGATCACTTCACTGCTTGAAGATTCAACAGGTGTTTCATATAACAACCTGGGACTTATCTACGATCTTGACAAACGGGTTCCTGTCAGCGGAATAAAAATCTTACCGATTGATTTAAACAACAACGGTCGTTTAGATAAAGAAGAACAGATTTACAGCAATCTCGATCAGGTGATTACCTATCTGGAAGACTCGAAGAGCGCTTCGATTCCAACAGATAATGTGAGTTTTATTGCCGATACAAAGCAGTCAAATCCGGAAGTCTCTAACTTTTTGAATTGGGTGAAAGTCTCCGGGCAGGAATATAATCATAAATATGGATTTTTAAACAATACCAATTCTAAGAACAGTGCCCTTACCCAAAAATAGATATTAGTTTGATGTTCAATAAATGGCTAAATAATACCTAATGTAATTGTAGTTAGTTAGCTTTTCGTTCGTTAGTTTTTGACTTTAGAATCCCCCTCGTTCTGTCTTACTCCCGAGGGGGATCTTTAGAGCTCTATTTTTCATTGACTTGTTTATTTACCGAAACAGGTTCAATTTTCAAACAAATTTTTTATTGAAGTCATTCATAATCAACAGAGAAATTCTGCTGTGTGGAATTCCTATTTTTTTAAATTAAATAACACATAAACTAAATCAAGATGAAACGATGTTGTTGCCAGCCGAAAAATCAGTGATCAGATCACAAATATGAATATTGATTAATTGTAAATGAAAAACCAAAATCATGAATAAAAGACTTTTACAAAACATATTTAAATTATTTTTTCTGCTAATTGTATTTTTATTACAATTAGAATCCGCGACTGCGCAGCAGGAAAAAACAATCAGCGGAATAATAATAGATGCAAAAACTAAGGAGCCGATTGTTGGCGCAGTCGTAGCTGTGCGCGGAACAACAATAGGCGTTGCAACAACCGAAAAAGGTGTGTTTTCGCTTAAGGTAAAAAAGTTGCCTGCGATACTTGTTGTCAGCACGGTAGGATACGAGAGCCAGAGAATTAATGCTTACGGGACCGAATCGCTGAACATATCTTTAAAAGAAAGCGTCAGCAGACTCGATGAAGTTGTGATTACGGGTTACAGTACACAGGAACGGAAATCGATCAGCGGTTCAATTGTCACACTGAATACAAAAGACGCATTAAAAGATCTCCCCACCGCTGGAATTAACCAGTTATTACAAGGGAAAGCAACAGGAGTACAGGTTCTTTCAAATTCGGGAGTACCGGGCGGAGGTATTACTTTCCGTGTACGAGGCAGTAACTCAATTAATGCTGCGAATGAGCCTTTATACATTGTCGATGGTGTTTTTATCAGCAGCAGCGATCCGATTCGTACAGGCCTTGGTCAACAGGCGGCCTCTAATCCGCTTTCGGACATCAACCCATCAGATATTGAGAATCTTGTTATATTGAAAGATGCCAATGCAACAGCTATTTACGGATCGTTAGGTGCAAATGGTGTGATCATCATTACCACAAAACGTGGAAAGCTAAATACAAAGGCCAGGATTGACCTCAACATCTCTCATGGATGGTCGACTGCAATTAACAAATTCAAGGTAACAACAGGTCCCGAGACTGCTACCCTGGCGAATGAAGCTTTACTAAATACCGCAATTGACAACGGATTGTCTCCTTCATCCGTTACCTATTTGTTCCCCGATCCTTCAAAAGCTCCTACTTATGACCGCACCGATGATTTATTTCGCGTAGCTGCTACAACAAATTACGAGGTCTCTGCCCAGGGCGGAACAGCTAAAAGCACCTACTATGTGGGCTTCGGATACCTTAAGCAAGAATCGATTGTGAAGCCTTCCGACTTCGAACGTTACAGTGCAAGGATCAATTACGACAATAACCTGACTGATAAACTGAAAGTTGGTACAAGTCTGAACCTCTCGCGTACATGGCGAAATGTGAGCAGCAACGATAACAATCCCAAGGGAGTTATCAATTCTGCTTTGTTTGTCAGATCTTATCTTCCCGTATACAATGCTGATGGCAGCTACGCCCGTTATGGCAGTTTCGATAATCATATTGCGCTCATCGATCATCTCGATAACAATGCCATTGGCTGGAGAGCGATTGGTAATATATTTGCTGAATATACCATTCTTCCTGAGTTGAAATTCCGCAGCAACTGGAGTGTCGACAACAACGATGTGAGCGAGAACAACTATGCAAGCACGCTTATCAGTGCAGGTATTGCGACCAATGGTGCTGCAGATGCCTATGACACAAAGAATATTGTTTACACGAGCGAACAAGTTCTTACTTATATTAAATCATTTGGAACAAATAACAAACATAGCATTAATGCATTGGTTGGAAACACCTTAAACACAGTACAACAACAGTATTTAAGCGCTTCGGGAACGGGATTTGCCACCAATGATTTGAAAGATATTTCGGTAGCTGCCACACGATCGGGATCATCAAGCCGCTCGGAAAGCAAATTGGTTTCTTTCTTCGGAAAGGCAAGCTACACCTACGATAGCAAATACACGATCGATGGTAGTTTAAGAGCCGATGGTTCATCAAAGTTTGGGAAGAACAAACGTTGGGGTTATTTCCCGTCAGCGGGACTTACGTGGAATGCAAGCAAGGAAAGCTTTATTAGGGATCTGGGTCTTTTTAACGAACTTAAGTTTAGGGCAAGCGCAGGTTACTCGGGTAATCAGAATGGCATTGGTTCTTATGCTGCTCTGGGGCTTTGGTCTGCCGGTTACAATTATGTCGAGACGGCAGGTACAGCGCCTTCGCAGTTGGCTAATCCCGATCTTACCTGGGAAACTACGCGTCAGATTGATATCGGTACTGAGTTTTCGGTATTTAATAACCGCATAAACATTGATATCGACTATTACAATAAATATACAACCGATCTGTTGCTGAATGTACCGGTTCCTTACCGTTCAGGATTTAGTTCTTACTTACAAAACTATGGCTCAGTCAGTAATAAAGGGGTCGAATTTGCGCTTCAGACAGTCAATGTAAAAACCACTGACTTTAACTGGACCACTGACTTCAATATCTCTGTCAATAAAAACCGGATCGAGAAATTAGCATCTGATATTTCACTTGGCGCATCGGGAAGGAATATTTCCATTCTGAGACAAGGTTATGCTGTCAACTCTTTCCAGTTGTATAAACAGCTTTATGTCGATCCACAGACCGGAAATGCCGTTTATGAGGATGTGAATAATGACGGAAAGATAACTTCAGCCGATCGGCAGATTGTCGGGAACGCCTTACCTAAATTCACAGGCGGTTTTACGAACGAAATCACCTATAAAAACTTTAGCCTGAATGTTTTCTTCTACTTCCAGCAAGGGAATAAGATCATGAACATGAATGATTTCTTCATGGTACATGGTGGAACACAGAATAATATCGGTTTCTTACCACGCCAGTTGGAAAGATGGCAAAAGCCCGGCGACGTTACAGATATTCCAAGATTAACCACTTACAGCGGCGACCCGACTGTGAATGGCGGATCGGCCAATAACTATGGCGGGAACGTGGCAAGCCTTAGCAGCAGGTATCTTGAAGATGCTTCGTTCATCCGGTTGAAAAACATCACCCTTGGTTATACCATTCCGGAATCAATTACTTCAAAATGGCACATCAGCAAATTGAGAGCAAATATATCGGCATCGAACCTGCTCACCTTCACCAATTACAAAGGGCTCGATCCTGAAGTCAGTTCTCAGGGCGGCAATCAAAATACAGCTGGTTACGATTGGGCGACCGTTCCGCAACCACGCACGATTCAGGTTGGGCTAAACGTGACATTTTAATCTAAAACACACATAATAATGAAAAAATCATATAAATATATAGCTGCCATTTATCTCATTGCAATTGGTTTGTCGTTCACTTCATGCGAGAATTATCTTTCAGAATCACCCAGTGACGCCATTCCTTCAGAAAATGCAATTACCGATGCAGGAACAGCACGGGCAGCAATTATAGGCGCTTACGATGCCGTGCAAGGTTATTATGCCTCCAATTACCCGACATTGGGAACCATTACAGCTGACAATGTTGTTTTCAACGGAACATTGAGCCAGTATTTACAGTTGGATCAGAATTCGATCCCGACCGATAACGCCATTACAGTGCCAGCTTACCAGGGAATTTATAAAGCGATCAATTCGGCGAACGCTGTAATTGCCACCGTTGGAACAATTAAAGATCCTCTTCTTACCGAAATTGAAAAGAACAAAATTCTTGGAGAAGCCTATTTTATCCGTGCACTCGGTTACTTCGATTTGGCGCGGGGCTGGGGAGGAGTTCAACTTCAACTGAAACCAACTTCAGATTTAGGTGCACTGAAAGGTATTAAAAGAAGTACGCTAAGTGCAACCTACGATCAGGTTCTGGCTGATCTGGTACAAGCGGAAACCTTATTACCCGAAGATGCTACTACTCGTAACCGGGCACAAAAAAGCACGGTGAGGGCTTTAAGGGCAAGGCTGCACCTTTATCGCGAACAATGGACCGATGCTGAAGACTATGCAACGCAGGTGATCGCTAATACAACCAAGTACGCTTTGGTAAAACCATATAAGACCTTTTTTACATCCCCGTTTTTGTCTGCAGAATCTGTGTTCGAATTAACCTTTTCGTCGAATGACAAAAATAGCTTCTGGAATCTTTGGTATCCAAGTACTGTTGGCGGACAGTTTACATTGAAACCTTCCAATTCGTTGGTTGCCAAATTAAACGACGTCCAAATAGGTGGTACAAGGAATACAGTTATTGCGGGAACCGGAGCCACGGTGTATGGTGTTTTATACAATACGATTTCGTCGAGTACCGACCCGTCGTATGTGATCCGTATTGCTGAGCTTTACCTGATCAGGGCTGAAGCAAGGGCTAAAAAAGCAACTCCCGATTTGCCCGGGGCAATCAGCGATCTGAACCTTGTTCGCGCAAGAGCCGATGTTCCGGCATTTGCAGGAACCACGCAAGCAGAAGTTATTCAGGCCATCGAAGATGAAAACAGCCTTGAGTTTGCGTTTGAATCGCACCGCTGGTTTGATTTAGTCAGGACAAAGAGAGTAGGAGATGTTTTAGGTGTAGCCAATACCAATTTCTGGCTCTTCCCGCTTCCTTATTCTGATATTTTATCTGATCCCGATGTTACACAAAATCCTGGTTATTAATTAGAAATTATACGTGATTCAAATTAATACGATAAAAAGATGAAAATGATTAAAAAATTTAGCACTCTGTTTTTGCTGCTGATTGCCATATCGGTACAAGCGCAACAAAGCTATTTCTTCCCCGGTGAAGGGAATTTCGACCCTGCCATCCCGACGCCGGAACAGTTTCTGGGTTATCCAATAGGATCGCACTACACACGGCACGATCAGATTGTTGCTTATTTTAACGAGTTGGCACGTCTTTCGGACAAGGTGCATATTCAGGAGATAGGTAAAACCTACGAGCTACGGCCGCAGATCATTGCAACCATTACATCAGCTGATAATTATAAACGTATAGAACAAATCCGTCAGGAGCATCTTTCGCAGGTCGATCCTTCAAAGCCTGTACTTGGAAGCAGTTCACCTGTTGTAGTATTATTGGGTTACAGTGTTCATGGCGCTGAGACTTCGAGTGGCGAAGCAAGTTTGCTTACAGCTTATTATCTGGTGGCCAACAAGAATGAGGAGACAAACAAATGGCTCAAAGAAGCGGTTGTCCTTATTGATCCGGCGTTGAATCCTGACGGACGCGACCGCGAGGCAAATTGGATCAACTCTTATAAGTCTTTTCCTCCTGTTGCTGATCCT
Organism: Bacteroidales bacterium; assembly: GCA_015654795.1. Classification (GTDB taxonomy): domain Bacteria; phylum Bacteroidota; class Bacteroidia; order Bacteroidales; family Prolixibacteraceae; genus JAAFHB01. Next base: position 13,152 of record JAATGF010000106.1, on the reverse strand, counting down.
GCAGACAAGGAACATAATAACCAATGGCCAGGAGGAAGGGTTAATCACTACCTGACCGATTTAAACCGCGACTGGCTAAGCGCTTCGCAGGTTGAAACGAAGAACCGCCTCGCGTTCTTTCATAAATGGTATCCGAATGTCCAAATCGATTTCCACGAGATGGGAACCAACAGTACTTACTATTTCGAACCTACACCGGAGAATCACTACAGTCCGATTATTCCTAAATCTACCTATGATTTGAATGTCGTACTTGCTAAATATCATTCACAGGCATTGGATAAAATTGGTTCGCTCTACTTTACCAAAGAAGCTTTTGATAATCTTTCGCCCATTTACGGATCAACCTATCCTAAATTTTATGGAGCTGTGGCCGCTACTTTTGAACAGGGGAGTTCACGCGGATTGGTACAGGAGAGCGATGCAGGTCTTGTTAAATTTCCATTCACTGTCCGTAATCATTTGACAACAGGCATTGCAACTGTAAGAGGTGCCGTAGCAGAAAAAGAGAACATCTTTAAAGGACAAAAAGAGTTCTTTAAATCGGCATTGGATCAGGCTAAAGCCAATCCTGCAAAAGCCTATGTGTTTGGCGATAGCAGAGATGTTTCTTTAACAGAGGATCTGCTTGAATTGACGTTGCTGCATCATATTAATGTTTACGCCATTTCAAATGATGTGACCATTGACGGTAAAAAATTCGAGAAAGGAAAAGCTTATATCGTTCCTTCCTCACAGCCAAACTTCCGCATCGTCCATTCTATTTTCGAAGAAACAGCACCATTGAAAGACAGTATTTACTACGACAATACTTCGTGGTCGGTTGCTCATGCCTACGGAATTCAGTTTGCCAAAATCAATACCGCCGGTTTTTCTTTAGGCGATCAGGTAACTGCTTTACCCGAAATCAAAGGGGAACTCGAAGGTAATGCCTCGAACTACGCTTATCTGCTTGACTGGTCAGATTACAATGCCTCAAAAGCGTTGTATCATCTGCTCGAAAAGGGCGTTATAGTGAAAGCAGCCTACAAACCATTTACTTCGAATACAGTCAGCGGAAGCAAGGATTTTAGCTATGGCTCTCTGGTAATTCCTGTCGCTTCTCAAATAATCAGTACTGATAGTCTTTTTAAAATTGTCAAAGAGACGGCAGCGTTTGCGCACGTGAAATTCACATCGGCCAATTCCGGATTTAGTGTTAATGGGATTGATCTTGGCAGCAACAATATCAAGGCAGTTGGAAAACCTCAGGTTGCCGTGTTTACAGGTACTGGCATAAGCGCTTCCGAAGCAGGTCAGGTATGGTTCCTGTTGAACGATCATCTAAATTTACCTGTAACAAAATTGGACATTAACGGTCTGGCAAGAACTTCGCTCGACAGGTACAACACATTGATTTTAACCAGCGGTAGCTTCAGTTCACTAAGAAAAGAGGATGTAGCTAAACTGAAAAGCTGGATTACAGCCGGAGGTGTTCTGATCACTTTTAAAAACGCAACCGAATGGGCAATCAAGGAGGAGTTGGTAAAAGAAAAATTGTATACTGATTCAGCATCAACAAAAAAACTTGCTGCAGAAAGGGTTGAATATGTTTCAAAAGAGGATGCCGAAACGGCAAAACGGATCAACGGCGGGATATTTTTAGCCGATATTGACATCACCAATCCAATTGCTTTTGGTGTTAACAACAGGAAGATCTTCTTTACGAAGACAGGTACAACCATTCTTCAGCCAAGTAAAGATAAGTATTCAACGATCGCTAGGTATTTACCCTCGTCGTACATCAGTGGCTATGTATCTAAACAGAACATTGCGAAGATCAGCAATTCTGCTTCGATCATTGCTTCGCCATCGGGTAGGGGAGTTATCATCCTGTTTGCGGAAGATCCCACCTACCGTCATTACTGGCACGGAACCGATCGTTTGTTGATCAATTCCATATTCTTTGGTAGTAAAATTTCAGGAAGCCGTGAACAGGGAGGAGAAGAGTAAATATTTCTCAATGACAGGTTTCATTTTAGAATGCAATTCAAATTTTAAAAAATAAAATGAAAATTTTTAAAAAATTAAGTGCTCTTTTTTTGTTTCTGATAACAGTATCGGCGCAAGCACAACAAAACTATTTTTATCCTAAAGCCGGAGGTTTCGATCCCGCCATCCCTACGCCGGAACAGTTTCTGGGTTATCCTATTGGATCTCATTTTACGAGATACGATAAAGTTGTTGAATATTTTAAAGAACTTGCCCGGATCTCGAACAAAGCAAAACTTACGGTTATTGGTAAAACCCATGAAGAACGCGAACTGGTTATTTTAACCATTAGTTCTCCTGAAAACAAGCTGAAACTTGAAGAAATAAGAAAAACACATTTGAAGCTTGCTGATCCGGCACAGTCTGCGCCTGATTATGCAAATTTACCCGCTATCGTTTATCTTGGTTATGGCATTCACGGGAATGAAACATCAAGTACGGAGGCCTCATTGCTTGCGGCTTATTATTTAATTGCTTCGCAAGATGCTGATATTCAAAAATACTTAAAGGATGTTGTAGTTCATGTAGATCCGGCACAAAACCCCGATGGACGCGATCATGCAGCAAACTGGACTAATACCTGGAAATCGTTTCCTGCAGTTCCCGATGCTTTGGATAAGGAGCACAACGAAGCCTGGCCCGGTGCACGTGGCAATCACTATTCTATTAATCTGAACCGCGATTTTTTAAATCTTGCTGCTCCTGAAAGTCAGGCCAGAGTAGCTTTTTTACAACAATGGTTACCCAACATTTTCGACGATTATCACGAAATGGGGACAAACAGTACGTATTATTTTGAGCCATCAAAACCAATTGGAACATGGAATCCGTTGGTTCCTCAATCAAACTATGAAAAGTTGAATGTTATTCTGGCAAACCATTTTTCTGAAGCGCTTGATCAGATAGGATCTTTCTATTTTACCAAAGAGCAATTCGATAATATTGCACCAATTTATGGTTCTACCTATCCTGACATCATTGGTGGTGTAGGCACAACCCTTGAACAGGCAAGCTCACGCGGTTTGGTACAAGAAAGCAAAACCGGGAATGTCACTTTTGCATTTACGATCAGAAATCAGTTTGTAACAAGTATTGCTACCATAAAAGCCGCTTATGACGAGCGGGTTACATTGCTAAAATATCAGAGGGATTTCTATAACTCTGCAATAGATTTAGCAAAAACAAATCCCGATAAAACTTTTGTTTTCGGTGATAAAACAGACCAGTCGCTTACTCAAAAGTTCTTGAGCCTATTATTGCAACACCATATTGAAGTGTATGAATTGCCCAAAAATCTATCGGCAAACAACAAAAATTTTGAGGCCGGTTTTGCATATGTTGTTCCTTCTTCTCAACCTCAATATCGTTTGATACATTCTATATTTGAAGAGAATACGACATTTAAAGATTCGCTTTTCATGGATATTACAGCATGGTCGTTGGTTCATGCTTATGGAATACAGTATGTAAAAATAAAAGAAGCCGCATTTAGTAAAGGGGACCTTGTTAAAACGACAAAGGAAATAAAAGGTGAAGTGCTAAATGGTGTTTCGAAATATGCATATATTCTTGATTGGACTGAGTTTAGTTCTTACAAAGCATTGTATTCTCTAATCAGTTCCGGAGTGATTACAAAAACCGCTTTCAAGCCTTTCACTGCAAATACAGGGAACTCTGAGAAAGAGTTTGGTTATGGCTCAATTGTTATTCCGGTAGCACCACAGACCATTAAACCAGATTCATTATACAAGCTGATAAGCAAAGTCAGTGTTGATGCCGGAGTAAAATTCTATGCTGTAAGTACCGGATTTAGCACGAAGGGTATTGATTTAGGAAGCGAAAATGTGAAAGTTGTCAGGGAACCTGAAGTAGCTCTATTAACAGGGCAAGGTGTCTCTTCTACAGAAGCAGGTGAGGCATGGTTTTCGCTGAATCAGTATCTCGGATTCCCGGTAACCAAACTCGACATATCTTTACTTGAAAGAGCCGACCTTGATCAATACAACACTTTGGTTGTGGTCAGCGGAAATTATAACAGTTTGGGCAAGAATTTTGAAAGTAAGATCAAAAAATGGGTTTCCGAAGGCAATCTATTGATCACAAGCGAGGGAGCCACTGAGTGGGCAATTAAACAAAAGTTAGTTGATGAAAATTTATTGGATACTACGGCTGTAGATAAACCTTCAAAAGAACGCATTGATTTTGCAAAGAGCAATGAATCACGTCCTGGTCGCTTGAGCGGCTCAATTTTTAATGTGGATCTCGATATTACAAATCCAATTGGATTTGGCTTTAAAAACCGCAATATCTTTGTGTTCCGCGATGCACTTACTTTGCTTAAACCAACTAAGAGTCAGTTTGGAAGTGTGGCCAGTTATACAAATGATCCATTGGTAAGTGGATATGTTTCCAAACAAAACTTATCTAAAATCAAAAATACTTCAGCAGTTGATTATTCAAATGTTGGTGCCGGAACAGTTGTGTTATTTTCCGATAATCCAAATTTCAGGGCAACATGGATTGGTACCAGCCGTTTATTTTTGAATGCTATCCTTTTTGGAAATCATTTATCAAGAGGAGGTTATTATTTCTAAGATAATCTATTATAGACGCACATAAGAGGATGTTAAAAAGCCAATTAATCCCCAGGAGAATTGAATAAAACCAATCTCATATATATTTCAAACAGATAGAGGCTATCTCAGAATGTCGGGATAGCCTCTTCTTCATGAACCAAAGTAAGTTCATAAACAAAAGATCAAAAATGTCTTAAATCAATCACGAAATAATGCTAAAAAAATCGCTGAGTCTTCTGCAAAAGGAAGCATCTGAAACAGGCACAAACACGTTGAGCCGCAAATTGAATGCATTCAACTTAATTGCTATTGGAATTGGAGTTATTATTGGTGCTGGCTTATTCTCGCTTACGGGAATCGCAGCTGCAAATAATGCGGGCCCTGCCGTAACTTTGTCATTTCTCTTAGCCGCTGTGGGGTGTACGTTTAGCGCCTTGTGCTATGCCGAGTTTGCATCGCTGGTTCCCGTATCCGGAAGTGCTTACACCTATTCGTATGCCACTTTTGGCGAGTTGTTTGCCTGGATCATCGGATGGGATCTCATTTTGGAATACTCAGTCGGGGCAGCTACCGTGGCCATCAGTTGGTCGCAGTACCTGCTTCGTTTTTTAGGCAATTATGGCATCCATCTTCCTCCGCAATTGGTGCTTTCACCCTTCGAAAAGGCAACACTTGCTGATGGATCTGTGATTCATGGATTTGTAAACTTTCCTGCTATTCTGATTGTCGTTGGTATCACGCTTGTGATTATCAGGGGCGTTCAGACTTCCGCACTATTTAACGCCATTATTGTTGTTTTGAAAGTAAGTATTGTTTTGATATTCATCGGTCTTGGCTGGCAGTACATCGATCCGGCGAATTATCATCCATATATTCCACAAAATACAGGCGCATTCGGCGAGTTTGGCATCAGCGGAATCTTTCGAGGCGCAGGTGTCATCTTTTTTGTTTTTATCGGGTTTGATATTGTGGCGACGATGGCCCAGGAAACGAAGAATCCGCAGCGAAATATGCCTATTGGGATTATTGGATCGTTGGTTATCTGTACTATATTGTTTGTTCTTTTCGGATATGTGATGACGGGGCTTGCCAATTACACTGAGTTTAAAGACAGTGCTGCGCCCGTCGCAATTGCTATCGAAAAAACACCTTACGCATGGTTGAGTCCCGCAATTATTCTGGCAATATTGATTGGATATGTTTCTGTTATTCTCGTCGATCTAATGGGACAATCGCGCGTATTCTTTACAATGAGTCGCGACGGTCTGTTGCCGAAGGTATTCTCCGTTCTGCATTCAAAATTTAGGACCCCTTACAAGTCGAATATCTTGCTGTGTGTCTTTATCAGTCTGTTTGCGGGTTTGGTACCGATACGGGTAGTTGGCGAAATGACGAGTATAGGAACTTTACTGGCTTTTGTAATGGTTTGTCTCGGAGTTTTGGTGCTGCGAAAGACGCAACCCGATATTCCACGTGCTTTTAAGACACCCTTTGTGCCGCTTGTCCCGATATTGGGAATCGTGACCTGTCTTGTATTGATGTTTTCGCTTCCCCTCGACACATGGATTCGATTGATTGCATGGCTGGCAATCGGATTGGTTATTTATTTCTCATATGGAAAGAAAAACAGTGTGTTACGGAAATCAGGCGAGTTGGATAAGCCGCAAAAGAGTACCGCAAAAATTATAGATATAACACAATAAGTAGTGGGAATAAAATAAAGGTTCTATGACGAATACTGTGGGTAATTTATGTGGACGTTTTATTAAATAGTTTTGTGATCGGTACGTTTAATTCCGCACGTACCGAATTAAACCTTATTTCCCTGATAGCTAAACCTAAGTAGAAATAATAAGAAAGAAAGCTCTACCTTGTTACCTTATTCGTTTTTAAGCAATTAACAACGTTAAATTTAAAGAGTGTTGATAAGAAAAATTAGATTAGGATAAGATTCTTTTCAACCTGAATTTTAATCTTTAATATCTAATTGAAATAGTCATGAGAGTAAAAGCGATGTATAACAAAATACAATTCAGCTTTTACAAAATACGACATTATGTCATTTCCGGTATTTAAATAATCAATAGGTTAAATTAAAATAATCCCGGTCATGGTGTCATGCCGGGATTATTTTAATTTCTGATAAAAGACTAAAGCTTCTCAAGCACATGTTCCAAATCATGGATAATATCCTCAATATCTTCCAATCCAACCGAAAAGCGGAATATTCCTTCACCGGCAAACGATTTCCAGGAAGTTAGCTGTTCAGGGGTTGAAAACTTAAATGAAGATTGGAGCAAATCATCGGATGGTAAATAGAAAATTAAAGACCGGTGATGCCCAAGCGAAACGGCATAATGAATGATCTGTAAATGTTCAGCAAAAATTTGAGCCGCCCCGCGACCATTCTTCACCTGAAAGGTAAGCATTCCTGAGAAGTTATGCATCTGTCGTTGTGCAAGTTCGTGTTGCGGGTGACTGGGTAAACCCGGATAAATCACACGTGCAACTTTAGGATGCCCTTCAAGAAATCGGGCGACTGCTAATGCATTTTCGGCATGTATTTTCATGCGTAATGGAAAGGTAGCGATACCACGCATGATGAGCCATGCATTAAAAGGGCTGATCACACCACCTAAACGGATCGCTGTTGTCTTCCGTAATGCTGCCAATTCCAATCGTGAGCCAATAATTGTACCACCCAAAGCATCACCATGACCTCCAAGGTATTTAGTCAGTGAATGAACTACAAAGTCTGCCCCTGATTCGAGCGGACGCGTTGCTATTGGTGTGGCGAATGTAGAATCGACGGCCAGTTTGGCTCCCGCATTGTGTGCAATAGCAGCAACTGCCTTAATGTCTGTCAAACGTAACAAGGGATTGCAGGGCGTTTCAACGTAAATTAGTCTGGTATTGGGTAGCACTGCCTTTTGGATGGCTTTAAGGTCTGAGGTATCCACCTTCGTAATGGAGATACTCAGTCCCGGAATGATTTCGTTTGTCATTTCGGATAAGGCAGCATAGGCCACATCGCTGATAATGGCGTGATCGCCCGAACGCAGAGCGTGTAACAAAAGAGCTGTAATGGCTGCCATCCCGCTTGCGAAAGCAATGGCCGTTTCACCATTTTCCAAAGCGGCAAGCTTCACTTCCAGCTGATGAATGGTCGGGTTACCCCAGCGTGTATAAATCCATGCTGCATCCTCTTCAAGGCCTTCAACCGAAAATCCTGCATTGGCATCTGCCACAAAAGTAGTAGACATCACAATATTGGGAGCAGAAGCTCCGGTTACAGGATCTGGTTCTTCACCGGCATGGATGGCGGTTGTATTGATCCCGATGGGGAAAGTAATTTTTGACATGATTAAATTTTATTCAGCGCTTTTTCAAATTCTGCAATTACATCATCCACATTTTCCAATCCGGCCGAAATACGAATCAGCCCTTTCGAGATGTTGGCTTTCTTAAGCTCTTCTTCATTTAACGAACGATGCGAAGTCTTTGCCGGATATGAAGTTGAGGTTGAAACGCCTGCGAGACTTGGCACAAACTTGATGGATTCAAGGTTCCTGAGCAATTCGTAAGCGCCTCGCTCTCCGGCTGCAAGGTCGATGCTAAGCATCCCGCCAAACAGGTTATTATTGAAAATTCGTTTGGCAACATCGTAAGTGGGCGAGGAGGGTAGGCCCGGATAATATACCTGACTGATTTTTGAATTACCTTTGAGGTAGGTCGCCAGCTTCAGCGCATTGTTCGAATGTTGGATAATCCGCAGTTCGAGGGTCCTTAGGCTTCGTACCACAAGCCATGCATCAAAAGGGCTCATCGTCGGACCGTATAACAAACCAACAGGGTAAATTTGTTTGATATTCTCTTTATTGGCAACGACAATTCCTGCTGTCACATCACTATGTCCGCACAGATATTTGGTAGCGCTGTAAGCCACAATATCAACACCCAGCAACAGTGGCTGGCAAATTACAGGAGTAGCAAACGTGTTGTCCACTATGAGCTTTGCGCCATGCCGATGTGTTATTTCTGCAATTTTAGCCAGATCAATCACCTCCATGAGCGGATTTGAGATTGTTTCGACATAAACCACTTTGGTATTTGGTCTGAAATAGGGGGTGATGTCATCATTGATCGGATCGACAAATGTCACATCAACATTAAACCGTGCCAATTCTGTTTTTATAAACTGAAAACTACCGCCATAAAGCACATTAGCTGCGATGATATGGTCGCCTGCCCTGACCTGCGATATGATGCTCATCGAAATGGCTGCCATACCTGATGAGTAGACGAGCGCATCTTCGCCCTCTTCAATGTTGAACATGATTTCGGCCAGCGCGTCGTGAACAGGGTTGCCATTCCGCGTGTAAATATACCCTTTCGCTTCACCGTCATAAATCTGATCGAGGGTTTCAACATCGTCGAACACAAAAACTGAGGTCATCGATATGGGTAGTGATTTCGTTCTTGAAACCGATTCGGGATTATTCTCACCCAGGTGAATGAGCTTTGATGCAAAACTTTTATTCATTATTATATTTTCTATGTAATTGAAATCGTTCTCTTCTATTTCGATCCAAAACTACGGCAGTGCGTCCATCCTGAATATTCTGCACTGGTTGGATCCTGAGTCAATATTTTCTTTTCATTAAGGTATTTCCGCGTATTTTTTCCGTAAAGTTTACGATCATCACCTACAGGACAAACCTTTATACATACCCCGCAGGGATAACGGTAATCTTTTTTGAGTTGTTCATGATACATGGCACATTTCGTTTTGTCCATTTCGGCAATCAGATGATCGGTCGTCGTAAAAGCCGACGTCGGACAGCATTTCCTGCAAAGTTCACATTTTATACACAATTCCTCACTCATCATTTTGTCCGGCGCAATTTCGGCATCCGTCAGTATCGAAACCAGTCTTACGCGTGGCCCAAACTCTTTCGTAAGCAAGGTGTGGTTATAACCGATGGTTCCAAGTCCGGCATACTTTCCCGCAATCACATGAGAGAAGGCCGCTTCGGGTTTGGCCACCAAAACAGAGATATCGCCATAACCGTCACGCGGAAAGAATATGGCTTTATGACCTTTTACATTGATCGCTACCGAAAGTTTGTACCCAATTTCGTCGAGTAAACGGTTGGTCGTATTGTATAATTCCGAATAAACGATAGAAGGGGTGGTGTCGAGCATCGGGATAAGAATAGGCACTCCCAGTACAATTACTGACTTAGTAAAAGGGAAGATGTTCTGCGGGTAGTAGGGCAGTGTCGTGTCTTTGTTTTCTTCCCAGCGTGATACCGGGGCAAAACCAACAATTTCAGCGCCCAATTGCTTCGCCTTACGAATAATATATCGTTTTAAGTAGTTGTTTTCGAGGGAATTTCCCATTATCTAATTGATTAATACTTCGGAATATCCCGGAAAGAAGGGTTGTTCCTTAAATTGCAGTACAAGGATAGTGACTAATAAATATTAATACTATGCCTGATTAAAGGTATATCGCATACCTTAAAATAGGTAAGTTCAGCAAAGATATAATCAAATAATGAGATGTTGAATAGGTATGCGATTCATATTAGTCGTTTTTTCAAAACCATGAATTCAGCAATTCGAACAGCGAATACTGTTTTTATACCCATTCAGCGATATGAAAAAATGATTGAATTATGGATTAAACACCACAACGAAAGGACAGAGGAACAAAGGATTGGTCGGGTATAAATAGTCGCCACTTAAGCAGTCAGCGAGACATAAATTACTCGTATTTAAAAATTTAAATGTGTCAAAGTCGAATTACATGCTTCTGAGAATCAAATAATAACCATAAGAATTCTGATTATATAAAAGTTTAATATAACTTTGTAAGCTGGTATATGTGATCAGGACAAAAACGATCCTTCCGGGTGGAACACCGGTCAACGGCTGCCTCCATAGAATGAGCGATTTACGAAAAAAAATAAACTATGAAAAAAAACCACAGACTCGTTATTCTTTTCACCGCTTTTCTGGTATTTTTCTTTGTTGCTGAAAATGAAATACAGGCGGCAGGCACAAAAATTTATGTTTCCAAAGCGGGGAACGACACAAATTCCGGGACGAAGGAATTACCGCTGGCCAGTTTGAAAGGAGCTGTCAGTAAATTGCAGATATTGAGAAATAGTCAGACTTTTGATGGCCCTGTTGAAGTAATTATTGGGAACGGCGAATATTTTATGACTGAACCTGTTGTACTGAATTCAGGCGATTCGGGATCCGAAAATTCGCCTGTTATCTTTAAAGCTGAAGAGGGTGCGCATCCGGTTTTTTACGGAGGTAAGAAAATTCACGGATTTGAAAAATTATCGGAGACGCTTTGGCGGGCAAAAATACCTGAAGTGACTGAATATGGCTGGTGCTTTGAACAGTTGTATGTATATGGGAAACGGGCTGTAAGGGCAAAATCTCCCAACAGTGGTTTTTATTCTCTGAAAGACGTTTCCGAAACAATATTGGATAAAGGCAAAGGGAGGGCTCCTGAACTGGCCGTTCAACGACTGAAGCTTTTCGCAGATGGGGCGGAGAAGGTTGCCTTATTTACAAATGAAGATTTTAGCAATGCAGTTATAACGTTTTACCACAACTGGGACAATACCCGTAAGCATATCCTTGGCTTTGAAAAGGATTCGTCAGCTATTTTTACGGCTGGCGAGGGGATGAAACCCTGGAATAGTCTTAACAAAAAGACCCGTTACAGCCTTGAAAATTATAAGGCGGCACTTGATACCTGCGGAGAGTGGTTTCTTGACCGTTCCGGTTATTTGTACTATATTCCTTTTGAGGGTGAAAATATTGATAAGGTTGAGGTATTGGCACCGGTTACCGATCATTTTATTATCCTCAGTGGGGAGGAAAAAACGGGTAAGAAAGTGGCAAATATCAGGTTTGAAGGGCTTTCTTTTGAGGTCTCCGGCTATAAAATGCCTGCGGGGGGAAATGAACCCGCACAGGCTGCTACACCTGTAGAGGCTGTAATTATAGCTGATTTTGCCCAAAATATTCAGTTTACTAATTGTGAGATTACTCATACCGGTACCAATGCCATCTGGTTCCGCAAAGCCTGTACTGATTGTCGGATTGAACATTGCTATTTGCATGAATTGGGCGCCGGCGGTGTAAAGATAGGTGATGTCGTCCAACCTGAACAGCCGTCAGATCTGACCAAAAATATTGTAATTGATAATAATATCATTCGCTCTGGAGGCTTTGTTTTTCCATGTGCCGTTGGTGTTACGCTGTTTCAGACCAGCGACAACCAGATTACGCATAACGAGATTGCCGATTTCCGGTATTCCGGTGTTTCTGTCGGATGGGTGTGGGGATATTCCTCGAGTCCATCGAAACGGAATAAAATTGAATTCAATCACATTCACCATTTAGGCTGGGGTGAATTGTGCGATATGGGTGGTGTGTATTGCCTCGGCGAATCGGAAGGAACTACTGTTAGCAATAATGTGATTCATCATGTGTATTCGTTCGATTACGGCGGTTGGGGACTTTATACCGATGAAGGGTCAACCGGCATTGTCATGGAAAACAACCTCGTGTACAATTGCAAAAATTCGGGGTTTCATCAGCACTACGGGAAAGAGAACTTTATCAGGAACAATATTTTTGCCAACAACCTGAAGGCCCAGCTTCAGGCAACACGGATAGAAAATCATTTGTCGTTTTCGTTTTCCAATAATGTTGTTTGGTTTTCTACCGGCGATCTGCTGAGCAGCAACTGGGACAAAATAAACATTCAATCTGACCACAATTGCTATTGGGATACCCGCACAAAAGATATCCGTTTTGGAAAGTTGTCGTTCGCTGAATGGCAAAAATCGGGAAAAGATGTTCATTCGCTTACTGTTAATCCTGAATTTGCCGATCCTTCGATCTTTGATTTCAGAATAAAAAATAAAGCAGCAATGCGTAAAATCGGATTTAAGGTTTTTGATTATTCGCAGGCCGGAGTTTATGGATCGGATGAATGGAAAGAGCTTGCCGTCTTTGATCAGACAATTGCAAAACGTTTTGATGAAGCAATTCGCCGAAATGAGAGTCGGCCATTGAAAAGTTATTAAAAAAGGGTCATTGGCTTCGCCGTCATTTGAAATAGTCATTGAAAAGGTCATTGGCTTCGCCGTCATTTGAAATAGTCATTGAAAAGGTCATTGGCTTCGCCGTCATTAAAATAGTCATTGAAAAGGTCATTGGGCTTCGCTGTCATTAAAAAAGTCATTGAAAAGGTCATTGGGCTTTGCCGTCATTAAAACAGTCATTGAAAAGGTCATTGGCTGCGCCGTCATTAAAAGGTCCAGACTCGATATGGGCCAAACATAGAGCAAACATAGAGCAGATATAGAGCGGGTAGGGTCCGTTCCCAAATAAAAATAGGTTATAAAGAATCGTGGAGAACCGCAATGAGCCTTGTTGAGCCCCTGTGTTCAGGGTACCGGTTGTATTGATAATGGCAGCCCCTGATTTTGCGCCCGGAGCTACATGTATT
>JAATGF010000112.1 GCA_015654795.1 Bacteroidales bacterium | reverse complement strand
GATTCAAATGAAATTTACTAAAACGAATACCCTCTAAAAAATCGCTGAAATTTCGGGACCCCGTTTTTTCGGGGAGGGGATAGTGGTTACTCGTTTGTAACGATAAAGAATGCCGGTTTCGACTTTGGAAACAAGGTTTTAATTTATCATTAAAACTCAATTGTCTGATTATTTCGGCTAAACCTTTCACGGCCTCTCGTGGCCTCTGGCGTCCTCTCAGTTTAAATTAATCTGAATGATCCCAATCCTCACTATCTTTACCTTATCGATAAAGGCGTTCACTTCCTCCGTATCTGGTCCGTACCAACTCCGTACCTTCCTCGTACCAACTTCGGGCTCCTTCCTCTGGTGACAATTTCATGGGTATTTAGTGTTTCAGAATCTGTATTTACTGACCTCCCTGAAACCGGCACCCGTGTTCAAATCCATTTTATTATGCATTCTTAAATATCTCCCCATCGGAATTCTGTCTTGATCCGTTACTATGAATTTTGTCATACATCCATTGATTTGCATTACCTAAAATTACTAAAATGACAGCATATCTTTGGCGCTATCAGACCCTCTTTTTTCTGTATTCAGCTGGCGACATGTCCATTACCTTGCGGAATACGCGCGAGAAATAAAACTGATCATCGAAACCTGTTTCGCGCGACACATCGGAAATCATCCAACCTGAGTTATCGAGCAAACGACAGGCCCGCTGAATTTTTAACTGAATAAAGTAATCAATAGGCGGATGCCCCGTGCGATTCACGAACAGACGCGAAAAATGGGAAGCAGAGAGACCTGTTTCTTTGGCAATATCCCCAAGTTTCAATTTCTTATTCACGTTTTCAAGCATGAAATTAATGCTTTGGGCAATCGGGTCGTTTTCACCCGCTTGTTTCACCAACCGGAACTGACTTAGGTGGGTGAACGATGCGAGTAAATAATTCAAACACAAATTAATATATTCGAGTGTTTCGATACTGAAGCCGCGATCGAGAATACGTAAAATCTCCGAGAACAGGTCAATCCGGTCGCTGATGCGCGACGTTTTACTCCTGTCGATTGCCAAACTCTGGCAAGCCGACTTTGCAAACAATCCGGCTTTCGCTCCCGAGAAATGGATCCAGTAAATCGACCATGGTCTTTGTTCGTCTGAATGATAGGCATGCGCCATTCCGGCTGGAATAATGAAAAAATGATCGGCTAAAATCAGATGCGATATCTCTCCCACTTTAATTTCACCCTGACCATCAATACAATAAATCAGAATAAACTGGGAACTTCCCGAAGGGCGCTCCCTGAAGTGGTGACTTGCTTTTGGATAATAGCCAATGTCCGTCAGGTACAGATCCGAAATCAGCGGATTTCTCCTGATCAGCCCGATAATCTTCTCCGGAAGCACAAAACTGATCTGCCCCGGAAATCCATCTTCTTTTTTCATGTCCATTTTTATTTAAACCCATCGAATTGTCAATATACTCAAATGAGAGCAGCACCTCATTTGCTTCATATCAATGCAAAATAAACTAAATTTCAGCGCTTACACTATTTTGAGGTCCAACTAAAAAATAACATTAAAATTAGTCAAATAATAATATAGTCCATAAATTCATAAAATAATTCATTTTCGGGATGACAATCAGTAATGTATCTTTGCTTCGACTAAATCAATAACTTGTGGATAATACTAAATTCAACAAACAATTTATTCTGGGTATCACGCTCGTGTCTGCCATGGGTGGACTTTTATTTGGGTACGATTGGGTTGTAATCGGTGGCGCAAAGCCTTTCTACGAGCGGTTTTTTGATATCACCAACTCACCCTATCTGCAAGGCTGGGCGATGAGCAGTGCTTTGATCGGTTGCCTTGTCGGGGCAATGGCATCAGGCTTTCTTGCCGATCGTTTCGGGCGTAAAAGGCCACTGATCGCAGCCGCAGCATTGTTTACGATTGCAGCTTTAGGAACCGGCGCTGCTAATCAGTTTACGCTGTTTATCATTTTCAGGCTTGTCGGAGGTTTGGGAATCGGGCTCGCTTCAGCTATTTCGCCTATGTACATTGCCGAAATTTCGCCGGCACAGATGCGTGGGCGCCTTGTCTCTGTCAATCAGCTTACCATCGTGATCGGCATTTTGGCAGCTCAAATCATTAATTATCTGATTGCCGAGAAAATTCCAGACGGCGTTACCGACGGAATGATCCTTCAATCGTGGAACGGACAAACGGGCTGGCGATGGATGTTTTGGGCAGGAACAGTACCCGCACTCCTGTTTTTTATTTTCGCATTTTTAATTCCTGAAAGTCCCCGTTTCCTGGCGAAGTCGGGAAAATGGAAGGCGGCGGCAGCAATTCTTGAAAGGATTGGCGGCAATCAATATGCTATTCACGAACAAAAAGATATCGCCGAAACGTTACATGGAACAAGCTCAAAGATTGACTGGAAAGCATTGTCGTCGAAAAAAGTAAGACCGATACTGATTTTAGGAGTTGTACTGGCTGTATTCCAGCAATGGTGCGGGATCAATGTGATTTTTAATTATGCCGAAGAGGTTTTCACATCAGCAGGCTATTCGGTTGGCGATATGCTTTTTAATATCGTGATTACAGGTGCAGTAAATCTTGTCTTCACATTTTTGGCTATGCGCATGGTCGATAGCTGGGGACGTCGAAAGCTGATGTTACTTGGCTCTATCGGATTGGCTGTTATCTATTTTATGCTCGGCTCAAGCTACTATTTCGAACTAAAAGGGTTAGCGATTCTGGTGCTGGTAATGATTGCCATCGCTACATATGCAATGACTTTGGCCCCGATTACATGGGTTGTCCTTTCGGAAATATTCCCTAATAGTATTCGCGGTACAGCGATGGCGATTTCGACCACTGCGCTTTGGACTGCCTGTTTTGTACTTACATACACGTTTCCTATTTTGAATAAACTGCTGAATGCAAGCGGAACATTTTGGCTGTATGGTTTCATCTGCTTTTTCGGTTTTTTATTTATTCTGAAAAACTTGTCTGAAACCAAGGGGAAATCACTCGAAGAAATAGAAAAGTCGAAATAAAATTGAAATAAACCTTACCCATGAGAGCGAATCTATTAGTATTTTGCATTATGGCGACTTTCTTGGTTGCATGTCAAAGGTCGGAAAAGTCTCAAAAAATAGACCTTTCAGGGACATGGCAGTTTGCTCTTGATCCCTTTGACAAGGGAGTTTCTGAAAGTTGGTTCAATCAGATTTTAAAGGATACCCTTACTCTACCCGGATCGCTAACCTCAAATGGCAAAGGCGATGACATCACGTTAGCAACCCCATGGACCGGACAAATTGTTGATAGCTCGTTTTTTAAAAAACCGGAATATGCCAAATACAGAGAACCCGGTAACTTTAAGATTCCATTCTGGCTGCAACCTTTGAAATATTTTAAGGGCGCTGCATGGTATCAAAAAGAAGTTATTATTCCCCAGGATTGGAACAGTCTGTTTATCGGATTATTCCTTGAAAGGTGTCACTGGGAAAGCCGGTTATGGGTCGATGCCAAACCTGTTGGCATGCAAAACTCGCTCGGAACCCCACATCAGTACGATTTGACAAAAATAATGACTCCCGGGAAACACCGATTGACAATATGCATTGATAATCGTGTAAAAGATATAGACCCGGGGATAAATTCGCACAGTATTTCAGATCATACCCAAACGAACTGGAACGGTATAATTGGACAACTTTACCTTGAGGCGAAGCCGCTTATAAACATTAAGAATATTCAGATTTACCCTGATATTAAAAATAAAAAACTCAGAGCTAAAATCAAGGTAGACAACCCATCAGAACGAACGGTTAAAGCCAATATAGAAATAAAAATTACAGGTGCCGGAACTCCTGATACCCAATCGGACCAATTTGAAATTGCTGCCGGCGGAAACACTCTAACGATTGAATTCCCAATGGGTAACGAAGTAAAGCTCTGGAATGAATTTCATCCTGAGATTTACCGATTCGAAGCAATCTTAACCGACCCAATTTCGAAAATGAACGATACCAGCCGGACTACCTTTGGAATGCGGGAGTTTAAAACCCTGGGGAAACAACTACTAATCAATGATCAGCCAACTTTTCTGCGCGGAACTCTCGAATGTGCAATTTTCCCCAAAACGGGTTATCCGGCAACCGATATAAAAGAATGGCTCCGTATTTTCAACGTCTGCCGTGCTCATGGCCTAAATCATATGCGTTTCCATTCGTGGTGCCCTCCAGAAGCAGCTTTCGATGCTGCCGATCAAACCGGATTCTATCTTCAGGTGGAATGTTCGTCATGGGCCAATCAATCAACTACTTTGGGTGATGGAAAACCATTTGATAAATACCTGTATGAAGAGAGTCAGCGAATGGTTGAACAATACGGGAATCATCCCTCGTTTTGCATGATGCTGTATGGAAATGAACCCGGTGGTGAAAATCAGATTCCTTTCCTGACTGAATTTGTTAATTTCTGGAAAAACAAAGACAGCCGCCGAATTTATACTTCAGGAGCTGGATGGCCCAATCTTCCTGTGAATGACTATTTAAGCTCAGCAAATCCCCGCATTCAAGGCTGGGGACAGGAATTGAAAAGTGTCATCAACGGAGAGGCTCCCCGTACCGATTATGATTGGTCAGACTATAATTCCAAATTTTCACAGCCAGTTGTTAGTCACGAAATTGGCCAATGGTGTGCCTATCCAAACTTTAAAGAAATTGCCAAATACGACGGCATCATGCGGGCCCGCAACTTCGAGATCTTTCAGGAAACCCTCAAAGAACATGGTATGGAACAACTTGCCGACAGCTTTTTACTGGCTTCCGGGAAATTGCAGGCTTTGTGTTATAAAGCTGATATTGAAGCCGCTTTGCGCACCAAATATTTTGGCGGTTTTCAGTTGCTCGACCTTCATGATTTCCCGGGACAGGGAACTGCTTTAGTTGGTGTTCTGGATGCTTTCTGGGACGAAAAAGGATACATTTCACCAATCGAATACAAGCGTTTTTGCAACAGCACCGTTCCATTGGCAAGGTTGAAAAAGTGCATTTTCACTAATAATGAGACGTTCGGGGCTGCTGTCGAGGTCGCTCATTATGGAGATGAACCAATTAAAGGTTGTACTCCTGAATGGAAAATAACCAATAAAACCGGAAAAGAAATTCAGTCGGGGAGATTCTCAAAAACCGATATTCCGCATGGGAATGGATTCAAAATTGGTGATGTTTCTTTTTCTCTGGCATCAGTTACTAATCCTGAAAACCTGAAACTCGACGTGACTATTAATGGGTTGAGCAATAGCTGGGATTTCTGGGTTTATCCAGCAAAAAAAGAGCAAATTGAAGGATCTGAAAAAATCAAAATAGTACAGAAAATAGATGCCACGACTACACAATTTCTTGAGAATGGCGGTTCCGTCCTTTTCAGCCTGAAAAAAGGAACACTACCCAAAGAAATGGGCGGCGACGTTAAGATCGGTTTCTCCGGTATTTTCTGGAATACGGCATGGACACGCGGACAAGCGCCACATACTTTTGGAATATTGTGTAATCCGAAACATCCGGCATTAGCCTGTTTTCCAACCGAATACTTTAGCAACTGGCAATGGTGGGATGCGATGAGTCATTCCGGGGCAATTAATATCAGCAGTTTTCCATCCGAATTAAAACCTATTGTTCGTGTGATTGACGACTGGGTTACAAACCGACCGCTTGCTTTGATCTTTGAAGCCAAAGTTGGTAAAGGTAAAATACTAATTTCTGGAATCGATTTGATAAGGGATTCAGATAAACGTCCCGAAGCACAACAATTGCTTTACAGCCTGAAAAAATACATGACCGGGTCTCAATTCAATCCCACGATGGAGCTGAACCTCAATAAGATTAAAGAGTTATACAATTGATCCAAATTAAGTATTTTTGAGTAAAATACATATTAAAAGAATCCATTATGAAACAAAAACCAATTTCATATTTATTGTCACTTACTGTAGTCGTTATGCTGGTAACGACTGCCGGCATGTCCTATGGTATTGATAAAGGAGAGTCTGCAAAGAAGGATATTTACACGCCCCGTCCAAAACCTCAACCTCACATTAACGGTCCTTTGGTTTATGGTTGCCGTCCTGGTCATCCGTTTTTGTACCGGATTCCATGTCAGGGTAACCGTCCGATTACATTTTTAGTTGAAGGTTTACCACCCGAATTAAAATGTAACCCTTCTACGGGAATTATCACAGGCAAAGTACCTGAGAAAGGCGAATATGATGTTTTAATTCTGGCACGCAATTCGAAAGGAACCAATATACGAAAATTGAAAATTGTTGCCGATGACCAGCTTGCCCTCACACCCCCCATGGGATGGAATCACTGGTATGCGCATTACGACCGTATTACCGATAAAATGGTGCGCGAGGCTGCTGATTTGATGATTAAGAGTGGCATGGCAGATGTTGGCTATCAGTATATAAACATTGACGATTGCTGGATGAATGCTCCTAAAAATAATGATTCACTGCGTGTCGGTCCCCTGAGGGATGAGCAGGGGAATATACTTCCCAATCATCATTTCCCTGATATGAAAGGTCTTACCGACTATATTCATTCAAAAGGTCTCAAAGCCGGAATATATACTTCGCCGGGAACTTTAACCTGCGGAGGTTTTGCCGGCGCTTATCAACACGAAGAACAGGATGCCCGGCAGTTTGCTATCTGGGGATTCGATTTTCTCAAGTATGACTGGTGTTCGTATGAAAAAATCGCCGGAACCGATAAAAGCCTCGAAGCCTATCAGAAACCCTACCGGCAAATGGGTAATATCCTTAAATCGCTTGACCGTGACATCGTTTTTAACCTTTGTCAATATGGCATGGGCGACGTTTGGAAGTGGGGAGGCGAAGTCGGTGGTCAAAGCTGGCGAACTTCAGGAGATCTGGGCTTTGAACTTGACCGCATTTTCGATGTTGCCCTTCGCAACAGTGAATTCAGGCAATATTCAAAACCCGGAGAATGGAACGATCCGGATTATATTCAGATCGGTTGGATAGGCAATGCCTCCAAACAGGGTATTCCTGAACTTACACCTATGCCGGCCGAGACGCAATATGCCTATATGTCGTTATGGAGCCTGATGGCAGCTCCATTAATTTATAGCGGCGACATGTCGAAACTTGATGAATTTACCCTCAATGTCCTATGTAATCAGGAAGTTATTGAAGTCAATCAGGATCCGCTGGGAGAAAGCGGGTTAGTAATCAAGATAGACACTGAGCGTTTTTTGATGATCAAAAAATTAGAAGATGGCTCCAAAGCTGTTGGTTTATTCAATCGCGGAAAAAATACAGCTGAAGTAGCTGTTGATTGGACAATGCTCCAGTTATCAGGAAAACAGTCGGTCCGTGATCTTTGGCATCAAAAAGAATTAGGCATTTTCGAAAAGAAATTTAGTGCCCAGGTTCCGGCGCAGGGTGTTGTAATGGTGAAATTCAGTAAACGTTAAAATTGAATTTATAACATATAAGTATGAAGATAAATCCAAGTTGTATTTTGGGTGTATTAATAATTGCAAGTATTTCATGCACAGACAGGCAATCTCAAAAAAGCAATTTAAAACTTTGGTACAATCAACCGGCAAATGCATCAATTGTGGATGACCCCAACGGCTGGAAAGACGACCCGGAATGGCTCAAAGCTTTGCCTCTTGGCAATGGTTCGTTGGGATTGATGGTCTTTGGTGATGTCAATCACGAGCGCATTCAACTCAATGAAGAGAGCATGTGGTCAGGAAGCCCGGATGACAATAATAATCCGGAGGCCTTTGCATCGCAGGCTAAAATACGACAGCTTTTGTTTGAAGGAAAATTTAAAGAAGCAACTGAACTTACAAACAAGACTCAAATATGCAAAGGAGCAGGCTCCGGGAATGGAAATGGAGCTACGGTTCCATTCGGATGTTTTCAAACGTTGGGAGACCTTTGGATTGATAATGGTAAAAAAGCAGCTTTCGAAAATTATCAACGGGAACTTGATCTGGAAGATGCGGTTGTACGAATCCATTACGCACAGAATGGCGTAAATTTTCAACGGGAGATTTTTACAAGTTACCCCGATCAGGTAATGGTTGCACGTTTTACCGCAGATAAACCTGGTCAGGTTTCTTTCACCTGTAAAATGACCCGACCTGAATGTTTTAAAACTTACAAAGATAATAGCCAGCTTGTAATGTCCGGATCATTGTCGGATGGCAAAGGGGGCAATGGTTTGCAATACATGGCCCGGTTGATGGCAGTCAGCAAGAAAGGAACGATTAGTTATAGCGATTCGTCCATGAACGTCGAAAATGCAGATGAAGTGATACTTCTCCTTTCGGCATCAACTGATTACAAATTAAGCTATCCCGATTACAAGGGGCGTGACTTTAATAAACTGACCAGTGAGAATCTTAAAATAGCAGCTGGAAAATCATTTGAGAAATTACTTGACGCCCATAAAAAAGAGTACCAGCAATATTATAAACGGGTTAGTCTTGATATTACTCCGGAAAAATCGCCTGCAGTTCCTACTGATGAACGGATAAAAAACTTTAAACAAACAAAATCTGATCCCCAGTTGGTTGAATTAGTCTTTCAATATGGCCGTTACCTGCTGATTTCTTCCTCAAGACCGGGAACCTTACCTGCCAATCTGCAAGGGATATGGGCCAATAAGATCCAAACGCCCTGGAACGGCGACTATCATACAGATGTCAATGTTGAGATGAATTATTGGCCGGCAGAAATGACAAATCTTTCAGAGATGCATCTTCCTTTATTTGATTTAATTGAATCGTTGGTGAAACCGGGTGAAAAGACTGCAGAGGTTCAATATCATAAGAAAGGATGGGTAGTTCATCCGATCACAAATGTCTGGGGATATACATCACCGGGAGAAGCAGCCAGTTGGGGAATGCACACAGGAGCCGGAGCATGGATATGTTCACATATTGGCGAACATTACGCATTCACCGGCGATAAAGCATTCCTGAAAAGAATGTACCCGGTGCTAAAAGGATCGGTTGAATTTTACTTGGATTGGTTAGTCGAAGACCCGAAAACAGGGAAACTTGTCTCCGGACCAGCCGTGTCCCCCGAAAATACATTTATAGCCCCCGACGGCAGTCAAAGCCAGATTAGTATGGGACCTGCACACGACCAGCAAGTCATTTGGCAGTTATTCAAAGATTTTATCCATGCCTCGGACGAATTGGGTATAAATGATGAGTTTACCAGGAAGGTTGCAATTGCGCAGACGAAATTGGCTGGTCCAAAAATAGGCTCCGATGGACGATTGATGGAATGGGCTGAAGAATTTCCTGAAGTGGAACCCGGTCACCGACATATTTCGCATCTGTTTGCAGTTCATCCCGGATCAGAGATAAACAGGGAACAAACACCGGAACTAGCCGCAGCAGCAAAAAAATCGCTGGATTACCGGATTTCCAAAGGCGGAGGACACACAGGTTGGAGTGCTGCCTGGTTGATCAATCAATACGCAAGGTTATACGAAGCTGAAAAAGCTTTGGAAAGTCTGAATACTGTTTTATCGAAGAGTACTTCCCCAAATCTATTTGGTCAACATCCTCCATTTCAGATGGATGCCAATTTTGGCGTGACGGCTGGAATTGCAGAAATGTTAATTCAGAGCCATAGCGGAATTATTCACCTGTTGCCGGCATTACCCAACGAATGGAAAACAGGCGAAGTAAAGGGTTTGCGGGCTCGTGGTGGTTATGAAGTGGGCATCAAATGGAGCAATGGGAAACTGGTTTCAGCAGAGATTTCCTCTGAAAAGGGAAGTGACGTAATCGTTAAATATGGAACGATCCAAAAACAGGTAACTGTCAAAGCGGAAGGCAAATCCCATTTCACAGTTGAATGATCAAGTAAAACTTAAAGAAATCAAAAATGAAAAACACACAATCAGTTATTTGTCTGATTATTTTGATACTAATATTCGTTGGGTGCAATCAAAAACAAGTTGTTATTATCAGGATGGCTGATTACAATTTAAAGCCTGATAGTAAGGAAAATGCAATTCCATTCATAATTAAGGCGATGACGGAATGTAAAAAACATTCCAATTCAATATTGTTGTTTGAGAAAGGAAAATATGATTTCCGGATTGATCCGTCATTTACTAAAGAATATTTTGAATCAAATACAACGAATGATGGTCCAAAAAACTTGGCTATTTTGATTGAAGGGTGTAACGGGCTAACCCTCGATGGAGGTGGTTCCGAATTTGTCTTTCACGGTGCCATTCAGCCTATTACGGTTAATCACAGTGAGAATATCACGATTCAAAATGTAAATATCGATTGGGATATTCCGCTGACTGCGCAGGCAAAGGTATTGGCTATTTCGCCTAAAAATATTGATCTTGAGATAGATACCATACAATTTCCTTACGAAATAACAAATGAAAAACTGATCTTTACAGGCGAGAACTGGAAGGCCGAGCCAAATGGATTTATGGAATATGTAGCCGGAAAACACCTGATTGCTGCCGGAACCGGCGACGATGGTTGTATCCGAGGCGATTTGAATAAATCTTCGTTTGAAAACCTGAAACCCGGAACAGTGCGTATGAAAGGTGATTTTACCCGGACTCCGGCAGTTGGAAATTACCTGATTTTGCGGCACAGCAAACGCGATCATGCCGGAATATTCATTCAGGAAAGCAATCAGGTTAAACTTGAAAATGTGAATGTATATCATTGTGCCGGTTTAGGTGTTTTAGCTCAATTCAGCAGAGATCTGAATTACAACAATGTAAAATTCATTCCGAATGCTGCCAAAAACCGCTATTTCAGTGGTCATGACGATGGCTTTCAGGTTTCGAATTGTGCAGGAAAGGTGATCATTTCCAATTGTGAATTTGGCGGTTTGATGGACGATCCAATCAATGTGCATGGCACAAGTGTCAAAATCATTGAGAAGATTAACGACCAGAAACTGAAATGCCGGTTCATGCATGAACAAAGCACAGGAATGAACTGGGGACATCAGAACGATACAATTGGGTATCTTGAGAATCAAAGCATGGCGACTCTCGGGAAAGGGACAATAAAGAGCTTTGAAAAACTAAACAGGGACGAATTTCTGGTTGAGTTTAACAATGCGGTGCCTGCCGAGATCGTGGCCGGAGATGCGTTGGAGAACTTAAGTTGGTCGCCTGCTGTGACTATCCGAGATTGCAAATTTAACAGCTGCCGGGCCAGAGGTTTGCTGGTTTCTACACCCGGAAAGGTTGTCATCGATAAAAATGAATTCGAATCGAGTGGCTCTGCCATTCTTATTGCCGGAGATGCAAACGGTTGGTACGAATCAGGTGCTGTAACAGATGTTACAATCACGAATAACATTTTCAAGGATGCCTGTTTGACTTCCATATATCAATTCTGTGAAGGCATTATCAGCATTGATCCGATCATACCAAAACTTGATTCTTTGAAGGCTTACCACCGCAACATTACAATCGAGCAAAACACTTTTATGGCATTTGACTATCCGGTTCTGTACGCTTTATCAGTTGATAGAATCCGGTTTAATCGCAACAAGATTATACGTTCGCACGAATTTGAACCGTTTCATGTCCGCAAACACTGCCTCACTTTTGAAGCTTGTCTGAATGTCGAGGTAAAAGGGAATGTGTTTGAAGGGGAAGTATTGGCTACAGATATATCGTTTGAAAAAATGGATCCCAAACAAATAAATTCGACACAAAGATAACCCTTGCCTTTCCACAGATTTATTGAATCAGGTGCTTAAAAGCAGAGGCCAACACTGAATTGAAAGCGTCCTAATTCTACAATTAAGCATTATGTAAGCATACTTAATCAAGCATGACCCGAACATGGTACGGGGAAGATCCATATGAGTTGCTATATCATTATGCAAATATAAAATACGACATCTATTGATTCGCATTACTTAATTTCGAAAAATGCAAACAGATTTGAATACAATTATACCAGGAGGAAAAACAGAAACACAAGTAAAAGCCTGGTATGAAAAAGTTATAATTCCGACTTATGGAATCGGGAAACCCGAGAAGAATCCGATGTTTTTGGAAAAACGTGTTTACCAAGGCAGTAGCGGTGTGGTCTATCCATACCCCGTGATTGAGAAGATTCTGGATGAAAAGGTCGACAAAGCCTGGAATGCCATCTATCTTGAAAACCAATATCTTAAAATCATGATCCTACCCGAGTTGGGCGGGCGGATCCAAATGGCATATGACAAAACCAAACAACGCCATTTTGTCTATTACAACCAGGTAATCAAACCTGCATTGGTCGGATTAACCGGGCCTTGGATTTCAGGTGGAATTGAATTTAACTGGCCGCAACACCACCGTCCATCAACCTACGAAGCCGTTGATCATTGTATCGAGAAAAATGCAGATGGCAGCGTAACTGTCTGGTGCAGCGAAGTGGAACGTATGTTTCGGACACGTGGCATGGCTGGTTTTACGCTTTATCCCGACAAGGCATACATGGAGATAAAGGTGAAATTATTCAACCGGACCAATTACCCGCAATCTTTCCTATGGTGGGCCAATCCCGCCGTGAAGGTAAATGATGATTACCAGTCAGTTTTCCCGCCCGATGTAAATGCCGTATTCGATCATGGCAAACGTGATGTATCGGAATTTCCAATTGCCAAAGGAACTTATTACAAAGTCGATTACTCACCGGGAACAGACATTTCACGGTACAAAAATATTCCTGTACCAACTTCGTATATGGCCATCACCTCAAAATACAATTTTGTGGGCGGCTACGAAAACGACAGTAAAGGAGGATTGCTTCATGTGGCCAATCATCATGTCTCTCCCGGGAAGAAACAGTGGACATGGGGTCACAGCGATTTCGGTCAGGCATGGGATCGCAACCTCACTGATGAAGATGGCCCCTATATTGAACTCATGTGTGGCGTTTATACCGATAACCAGCCTGACTTTTCGTGGATCATGCCCGGTGAGGAAAAGACATTCTCCCAATATTTCATGCCATACCGTGATTTGGGTGTCGTGAAAAATGCCACCAAAGACGCAATGGTGAATATGGAGACAGAAGGTAGTAAAGTAACAATTAAAGCATATACAGCAGCAGCATATACTAACGGAAAAGTAATTCTGAAATCTGATAAAACGGTGCTCCTGAATGATACTTTCGATTTTCATCCAGCAATTTCGTATGAAAAGACCATTGACATAACAGGCATCGATCCCAAAATGCTGAAAGTTGAAATTCTGACTTCTGAAGGCAAAACATTGGTGCGTTTCAGACCTGAATCAGATGTGAAAAAGGAAATTCCGGAGGCTGCAAAGTCAGCTAAACTTCCGAATGAGATAGAAAGCAATGAGCAATTGTACCTCACAGGATTACATCTTGAGCAATACCGTCATGCCACCTACAATCCACTTGATTATTACAAGGAAGCTCTGCTCCGCGATCCGAAAGACAGCCGTTGTAATAATGCGATGGGCTTATGGCTATTGCAACGTGGTAAATTCGTGCAAGCAGAAAGCTATTTTCTCCAAGCCATCACCACGCTGACAGAACGGAATCCAAACCCGATTAACGGAGAAGTCTCTTATAACCTGGGTTTAGCGCTCCGTTTTCAGCAAAAAGAGAGCGAAGCCTACGATGCCTTTTACAAATCGGTCTGGAACGATGCCTTTATGGCGAATGGTTATTTTCAATTGGCACAACTCGAATGTATCCGTCAGAATTGGGATGAAGCCCTGGAACTGATTGATCGTTCGCTGATCAAAAACTGGCACAATCATAAGGCTCGCCAGTTGAAAGTAAGCATTCTCCGAAAATCAGGAAAAATTACGGAAGCAAAAAAGCTGATCGAAGAATCGCTCATATTGGATAAATTCAACTTCGGGGTTTTGCTTGAAAAATGTCTTCTTAAACCTGACAGGTTCTCAAAACGTGACAAGTTTAAAGAACTCGTAACCCTCCTTCGCGGAAATATTCACACATACATCGAATTTGCCCTCGATTTCGCCTCGTCAGGATTATTTGACGAAGCCATTGAGTTCATCAGCCTTGGAATTAATGAGCAAAAAGACAAGCCCGTTTACCCAATGGCGCTTTACTACAGAGCGTGGTTTGAATCACAAAACGGGAATCAGACAACTTCGGCAAAAACCTTACAGGAAGCCGCTTCTGCCTGTCCCGACTATTGCTTTCCCAATCAAACCGAAGCTGTAATGGTTTTGGAATGGGCCAAAAAGCAAAATTCCGCTGATGCCAAAGCACCTTACTATCTCGGCAATTTCTGGTATAACAACCGGCAATACATTGAAGCAATTGTAAACTGGGAACTATCAATAAAACAGGATGATGCATTTCCAACAGTTCACCGAAACCTGGCGCTCGCATATTTCAACAAACAAAACATGCCAGAAAAAGCATTGGCAGAACTCGAAAAAGCATTCGCATTGGATGAAACAGATTCCCGGATTCTAATGGAATTGGATCAGCTATACAAACGACTGGGCTTTTCACCTGAAACACGCCTTGAAAAGCTTGAAAAATATCCTGAACTTGTCAATTACCGCGATGATCTTTACCTCGAAAGAGCCACTCTTTATAACATTCTTGGTCGGTATGAGAAGGCTTTCGAACTCATTACTACACGGAAATTCCATCCGTGGGAAGGTGGCGAAGGAAAGGTAACCGGACAGTATGTTTTCAGCCTTACTGAAATGGCGAAAAAAGCCATCGAAGCAAAAGAATACGAAAAGGCAGTTGATTTGCTATCCCACGCACAACATTATCCGGATAATCTTGGTGAAGGAAAGCTGTATGGAGCACAGGAAAATGCGATCTTTTATTGGTTAGGATGTGCATTCGATGGAATGGGAAAAGCAGACCGTGCAACCGAATGCCGGCAAATTGCTTCCCAGGGATTAAAGGAACCGACTCCTGCAATTTTTTACAATGACCAGCAACCGGACACCATATTTTACCAGGGATTAGCACTTATCAAGCTGGGTAAAAAAGCAGAAGCCAGAGAGCGATTTGAAACACTGATCAAATTTGGAAATTTACACCTCAACGATGTGTTTAAGCTCGACTATTTCGCCGTCTCACTGCCCGATTTACAGATATGGGATGATGACCTCACCAAGCGCAACCATCAAAATTGCCTCAACTTGATTAAATTGGGAGAACTGGGGTTATCGAAAATATAAAATTTTAAAGGCTGTTTCTTGTAAAAACAGCCCTTTTCACACGTTTAAATTTCTATAAGTTATTAATATTTAATTCGTATCGACTGCATCACTTTTTCGAAATAGTCAACGGTGTGGAACTCGCATCCGTCAGCTGACGGATTACACATCTCCTTTTGTGGTTTAATTGCCATGCTCGTTTCATTCTTATTGCTTTTCCGATTTCATTTTTAAAAACCATCATTTTCGCCTCACAACACTACTTCCGCTTTTGATCTTCGAGCCTGAATTCCTTCTTTTCTTTCTGATCGGTCTGCATATCATCCAAATCATCAATCAGTGGCGAGTTTTTCACAGCTTCCCAGTCAAACTTTTCATCCAGCGGAGTTAATGCCTTCTTTGGGTCAAAAATCCGAGGATCAACGGAAACTGCATTATAGGGCTTAAAATCAGGAGTCGAAGTAAATAAATCAGAAAAATCGTTTGCAGCGGCATCGTACTGATTCAGATACGGCACCCCGAGCACATTCCAGAAGGTTTTAAATATACTTCCAAAACTATAATGTACATTCGATACGTAATTTCGCTTCACATATGGCGAAATTATCATCAGCACACTGCGATGCGCATCTATATGATCAATTCCGTTTTGAGCATCATCTTCTGTAATTACAATGGCCATATTCTTCCAGAAAGGGGTGTGCGACAAATACTCGACAATTCGCCCGACTGCGAGATCATTATCGGCCATGTAACTTTCCCTGAACGGATAACCAGCCTCTGCACGTTCGTCTGCACCATGATCATTGGGAATGATCACTGTGATAACAGATGGAATTTCGGCCCCGGTCTTTATCCATTTATCGTCAAATTCCTTTATAAGCTGGCCGATACGAAACTGATCAGGAATAGCCATATTGAAAGTTGGATACAACTTTGAAGTCCTTGAAAACATGGGCAATGGAACCGGAAAATTAACGTAATGCTTTATGCCTGTATATTTGAAGGAATCTTCGTAAAAAGCAGGTTCAAACATTGTACCAAAGCCAAAGTTATAAAACTCAACTTTATTCCGTTCAAGGTGATCCCACATCGAGCCAGCCTCGTTGTAGTCTTCAGGATAGATAGCTCCAGCCGAACCGTTCATCCCTAAACTTCCGGGCGCTTTCGACTTTGGATTGTATTTTCTGTTGCCACCATAACTTGCCGGAACTGACGACTCTACCCATTCGTTTGGATAAGTATTTACCAACCAGCGATGTCCGTCAGCTGAAACATCTGAATCGACATAGAAATTGTCTGACATACCGAATTCTGTGACTAGTTTTAAATGATTAGGCATAACCGTAGCGTTATCAACTTTCAACGTTTTCTTTCGGTTTGTAAATGTAGCGCCACGACCATAGCGGGCAATCGACGGATCACCTTTTGCATTCTTCATCTGGCCGAAAATCTCATCATAAGTCCGGTTTTCTTTAGAGATAAAAACAAGATACTTAATCGGCGATTCCCTTTCACCACCAAATACAGGGATTGGATTTCCGGCTCTTCGCTTTTGAACTTCACTATAATCTTCAATCCGATAATTATTGCCGATGACCTGCTTCGTAAGACCAGTAAGATTTTTGTCAGCAGGGATATCCATCACCGAAACAGTTCCTTTCATCAGGCTACCAATATAGCTCCCCTCCTTCCCTTCCTTAAACGTCTTACCCCCGTTTGGTCCACTCCCATAACCTTTTGCATTGCTTACAACCAACGTTTTTCCATCCGGAGTAACTTCCAGTTTTGATGGAAACCATCCAGCCGGAATATGGCCAATAACTTTAAGCGTCGGAATATCAATCACCCCAACTGCATTAACACCTGCCTCTGCGACATAAAGTTTTTTTTGGTCAGGCGAAACAGCGAGCCCAAATGGGATAACACCTCGAAACTGCTTCACTGCAGGATCTAATTTAAGTGATATCTCAGCAGAAATGGTGTCATGAATGACATCAATCACCGAAATATTATCATTCGTTCCGTTGCTTACAAAAACATATTTGTCGGTTACCGCCAGTGAATTAGGACTTGCACCTCCGACTGCCGGAATCCCTTCGATGGTTTGGCCAACCAGAACTCCCGTTTTTATTTTAGCCTGAATTTGAGGTTTCGCCTGATTCTTTACCGAAAACGACCATACTGAAAACGATTCTGGCACATTCGGGTCTCCAAGTCCAGGTATATCAAGCGAATCAATACGAATTCCTTTCTTCATCTCCTCGGTGCCGAAACCAAAAGGAGGAAAATCAAGCGCCTTTTTATAATCTTTTTTTGCTTCGATATTACCGATTTTGCTATACTCGAACATTCCCACATTGGCGACATAGACTTTTTGATTGTCGGACGAAAGAATCACGCCAAACGGATAACGTCCCGTCTTTGCGCTCCCTATTATTTTCCTTTTTTGCGTATCAATCACTAATAAGCGGAATAACATCTGATCAACCGCATACAGATATCGCCCATCCTTGCTCAGTTTCATGTCGCCAATATAGCCATCAGGAGTTTTCTCCCCGTTTTCCGAAATTGAACAATCCACCGAATCAAGTTTTGCACCCGAATCAACTGAAAACAGATAAATCTTATTTTCCTGACCTCCTGCCACGTACACTAATTTATTATCAGGTGAAACAGCCAATCCCATAAACGCTGAAGCCAGTACACCCTCGTCAGTTGATGAACCGGGAGGGACCTGTAATGCAGACAAATGGGATGATTTTAGGTTTCTGATAATTGAAATTGAGATAGGTGAAATACCCGAATTAGCTGTTACGGCAACAGCTCCGTCGGCGCTAAGCGCTAATCCAAACGGGTGTGGCGCCACTTCGACCAATTTCCCGTAAGGTGTGATAAAACGACCATTAGGAATTACGGTTTTCCCATTTTTGTGAATTTGTGTATATAGACTTCCTGATGGAGAAGAAACAACCTTCAGTTCCGGTGATACCGATTGTGCGTATGAATAACTGATTATCAGGTAAAAAATGAAAACGAAAGTAGTTTTGATATTCATGGCTTTCTGCTTTATTACAGTACATAAAGGTAGAAGTTTTGCATTTACGGTAGATATATTTCCGTCTTTTCTTATTTTTCGATTATGCGAAATTTATTCTCATGGCTATTTCAGAGGTTGAAGTTTTAAAAATAGAAATACAACATTTTATCTTTTCCATTACTTAAGCCTCTGCAAATACGGAATTATTCCCAAAATAAGAAGTTGACGCCCCTCTATTTTATTCCGTAAAAACGAACAAAAATAATGGCAGCGTGATAGTATCGGATTTTAAGCCTTCCTATTCCATTCAACACCACTAATATATCCGTTTTCAAGCAGATACAATCGGTTATTTCCGAATTTAAACGGACATAACCGCATATAGTCCGACTCGTTATAAGAGCGTGACCTAACTTTGAATAATTAATTTTTCGATTCACTTGTAGAATGGACGTAAGTAATTGATTATCAAAATAAAATTACAAAACATAACAACTGTGAGAGAACTATTGTACTGAGATACTGCACGCCCAAAAGGCAGGCAGAAGGGTCCTCCTATACATTTCTAACACTAGGATCAGAATACTTTAATTTTCTCAACAGCGATAAAATTCAGGCTAATAAACAATTGCTATTTAATTGTTAGTATTTCAGGCATATATAGCATTATTTGGTTTCTAAATTGTCATAATGAGACGCATCTGCCTTTTATTCAGACGATTTACCGCTTTGGCTGTTTGCCACATTGTTCAAACGATGTCCCGGTTCAGGAAGATAGTTGTCATCCTGTTAACTTCTTTTACCATTAATGCATATGGGCAGTGTTCTACTACAGCTGTAGATTATTGCATTTTAGGCAACGGCCAGGTTCAGTTGAAGGCCACCTCAGCAGGTGCAACAAGTTTTATTTGGAATTCTTCAGTTTATGCGATGAGTTTGAACAATGCAGGAAATTATCCCCGGCTTCAATTAAACATTAACAACAATGCTGTAGTAACATCTCAACCAGGTACAAGCGCTGCACTAAATTTTACCGGTAAAACCGCAACCCGGATCTATACAATTGAGGCAATAAAAGCCGTTTCACCCTATCGCACTAAGGGAATGGATAGAAGGCTTACAGTAAATGATGTGCCTACAATTAGCCTGGGCACAAATCCATCGATATGCAGAGGCACTACAACAGCAAATCTTACTTTTTCAGCGACCACTGGCTCCCCTAATCAATATAGTATTGATTATGACGCAATAGCAAATACTGCAGGTTTTGCTGACATAATAAATAAAACTCTGCCGGCCAGTCCTATTACCCTCACAGTTCCAGGCACAGCCGTGGCAGGGGTGTATAATGGTACGCTAACTGTAAAAAACAGTACTACCGGGGGTGTGAGTATTTCATACTACATAACAGTAACAGTAAATGCATTACCTACTATAACAAGAGTATCGAATGTATGCTTAGGGTTGACCACACAATGGACAGGTACTGGCACTCCCGCTTTATCTTCTGCATGGATCTCAGCAACACCAACTGTTGCTACTGTAGACAATAATGGCTTGATTACCGGAGTTGTGGCAGGTACTAGTAGAATAACTTATACTGATATTAACGGATGTAGTGAAACAAGAACGATAGGAGTTGGTGCTCTTCCAAAGATTACTTTTCAGCCTGCGGATAAGACTGGTTGTTACGGAAGTGATATAGTGTTTAGTGCAAATACTACGCCAACTGTTGGTATATATTATCAATGGCAGTATAAAGATTCCAATGGAAATTTTAAAGATATAGATGGTGCAAGTGGCTATACAAGCCCCATTAGATTAACTTTAAGTAATATCAGTGGAAATGGGGAATATAGAGTAATTATTACAATGTCTGAAGGAGGCTGTAGCGATACTTCTACTGTAGCTAAATTGACTGTTAATCAGCCAGCACCAGGCGGGCCGGATGTCACTTGCCAATCCTCAAATCCTTCGCCAATAACATTAAGTGGTGCAAGTGTTGGAGGGGGTGCCACTACCGGAGCATGGTCAATCACCTCAGGAGATGGAACATTAAGTAGTACAGCACAAACAACCACACCAGCAACGGTAACTTACACCCCTGCAGCAAACTATTCAGGAACAGTTACTTTGACTTTAACAACAGATGATCCGGTAGGGCTTTGCGGGGCAGTAAGTGCGACGAGAATCATAACAGTAAATCCTGCACCTGTGACTTCTTTGATTTATCATCAGTAAACAACAAATATTGAGAAACTTAATACACAAAAATCATAAAACTATGAAAACGAAACTTCAATTTTTACGGTGGCTAATGATGTTGATGTTCATGGGGAGCGCACTGGGGGTATGGGCACAGAACCCCAACGCAAATCCGGCACAAACTGTGTGTCCGGGTATACAACCCTATTGGGTCGTACCAGATAACCCTAACAGTACATTTTTATGGACAATTTCTCCGGCAGGAGGTTGGGCAATTACACCGGGTGCAGATGATTATCACATAAGTGTTAACTGGGAAAATCCAGTAACACAAGCCTTTTACACGGTTTCAATAAAAGAGACAACACCCGGACCAAATAGTTGTTCAACCACCCAAACAGTTCAGGTTACAGTAGATCCTCTGCCGACAGCGACTATCGCTTATGCTGGTTCACCATATTGTGCAACCGGTACCGCATCTGTAACACAAACTGGTCAGGCAGGTGGTACATACAGCTCAACCGCTGGATTAGTAATTAATGCGGGTACTGGCACAATTGATTTGGCTGTAAGCGCTCCGGGAACCTATGTTGTAACATACAATTTCACCAATGGTACTTGCCCAAACGCAGCAACCGCAAGTATGACTATAAATACTCTCCCAGATGTAACTATTGCTTATGTTGATTCACCATATTGTGCAACCGGTACCACATCTGTAATACAAACCGGTCAGGCAGGCGGTACATACAGCTCAACCGCTGGATTAGTAATTAATGCGGGTACTGGCGCAATTGATTTGGCAGCAAGCGCTCCGGGAACCTATATTGTAATATACAATTTCACCAATGGTACTTGCCCGAATACAGCAACCGCAAGTGTGACTATAAATACACTGCCAACTACATCGCCAATTTGGCACAATTAATATTAATCGATAAAAGCATGGATTACAGAATAAGCCACATAACCACAGCTATATCGTCCACTGCCTTTGAGACAGTTGGGCGGTATGGTCGTGGTTTGCCGGTTAGCCGGCAAATCAGGGCGCCTGATTTGTAATAAAACCTTCGACATTATCAAGCCAGAAAAGGCAATAGCTTATTACTATATTGATTTACAGGTAATTTAATAAGGCTTGTAGCATTCTGGTAATTACTTTTCGGTAAGATTATATAAATAAAAATAATGTCTATCCTAAAACAATGTCGCGCTGTATGCAATGATTAGGTTTCAGAAATCCGGTCTGAAAAAACAGTAAACATATGTCTAAACGGTTCCGATATATGATCATATTGACCATTATTGTACTGTTCAGCTACATAAAAGCTGGTGCGCAGGAGATGCCTGACTATGTATATGTCGGAGTCACAAAGCATTATAATGTAGATCCAACATTAGGCTCAACATACACCTGGTGGATTGATGTTGCAGAGCAGTCCGAAAAAACCAATGGAATTGATATTATTTGGACTATCCCCGGAAAATTTATATTGACGGTACAGGAATATTCAGCTGGATGCGAAGGGCCTGTTCAAAAGGGAGAGGTATATGTTTACCAGATCACACCACCTCGTGACCTTATCGAATGTGTTGAAAACATTTCTATCGCATACTATAATGCTGTTACGAAGAAGATTATTATTGGGAATTCTGATTATTATATATTTAAACCGGGAGATACAAGGCTCGATTTAAGCCCATCCAATTTTGCAGACATCTTCTCTTCATCCTGTGCAGCAGAAATCCATTGGCAGATTAATTTCGCACCAACTCCAGACCCCATAACACATCATTCGGTAACCAAAGCTTCGGTTACCGGCATCGGTCAGCCTTCTAAAATTATCGAAAATATTCTGTTCCCGGGTGATGGGGTAAATTTCAGAAACGTGGTTCACACAATAACTTATCAGGTTGTCGACTGCCACGGTAATATTTTTTACACAAATACCCAAATGATTATGATAAAGCCGCGCCCTAGAATTGAATAGAATTTAATGATTTAATATAAATAATAGGAATCAATACCGTTTAGTTAGCAAAATTCTTAATGCATCATTTAGTGGCTTAGTCCGTCAACTGACGGACACAAAGCATGTAAATAATTAAAAATCCTTACCTAAACGACATTGATTCCGAATACCACCTCCGCCCACTCAACTCCCACTCAACTCCTACTCAGCTCCCACTCAACTCCCACTCAGCTCCCACTCGCTGATCGGGCGTAAGTCTGGTCAGAAAAAGTAGGAGAAGGGAAGGACAGAAGATAAAATGAGAATAACATGAGCAATGATAAACAATGACTGGTATGATCCGCCGGGAGGATTGATACCTCACTTTAAAACAGGGAGGGAATTGAATATTATGAGTATCATATGAGTTGTTTCTTGTACATAGGACGTCGGGTATTGGTAGTGTTGCTACCGCTGTTGCTGGATTTGGCCCCAGTCATTGCCCAGACCGTCGTGTATCAGGGTGCAACAATACCGTTGTCTGTAATTGAAGTTCAGGGAGATACCTACGAATGGGAAATCTACAGCGACCTAACCGTCAACTTTGCGACTACGCCAGGCAATTGTCCTGTTACCTCAGCGACATTTATAGGAGACAATACCGGAACAAGTGTGAATGTTAAATGGCTCCGGACGGGCATTTACTTTTTTAAAGTCACGGCTCACGATGCGAACCTTTGTACGATGAACATGAAGGTCTGGATGATAAAGGTAATCCCTGTCGTAATTGAAGCGATTATCACCGGTGAAACACTAACCGGTGCTTGCCGGCAGGTTAGCCTCGATGCTTCGAAATCAATCGGTGACAATCTAAAATACGAATGGTCATTAATCGATCAGGGTGGTTCACTAACCAGCGAAACCGGTGTAACTACCGAATTCCTTCTTTCTCCCTCTTTTAGAGGTTCACTGCCTGCAGATTTCAGGATCCAACTACTGGTAACCGATTCTCACGGAAATACCAGTACCAATATCATCACCATTAAAGTCGATCGCCTCCCGATTGTCGAAATCTCCTCTTCCGGTAAACTCGGGAAAGACGGTACGATGATTGTCGATGCAGTTATTACAGTCGGGGAAGCGGTGAATTATAGGTGGTACACCTCTGAAGGGAAAGTAGTCGGTCCTGATAATCAACCTACTGCCAAATTATTCGGAGCAGGAATCTATACGCTCGAAATCACAGACAATTATGGGTGCATCACGACTAAGAACTTCAAATTCCCGATTGAAGTCTATCAGATTATTGCCAATCCGGACTATGCCAGATTATCCTCGGTACATGACACTACCCTTAACATATTGGCAAATGACCAATCAAGTGTAGATCTCATTCCCGGCACAGTGCAGGTCACCGAACAACCTAAATTTGGAGGAGCCAAGGTAAATGAAGATGGAACAATCACTTATATTCCACGCGAAAGACGTCCGGGACGCGATCAGTTCGTTTATGAAGTATGCGATGCAGTGAATTTATGCGCTTCTGCTACTGTTACAATCGATATTTATGACCTCACAGCAATTCCCGCAGGATTTTCGCCTAATGGTGACGGTATAAATGATAACCTTGCATTTGGCGGACTCGAAGATTACCTGCAATCGCAACTCTCAATTTATACGCGGGCAGGTCAGCTTGTTTATCAAAGTCTGGACTACCAGAACGACTGGGATGGTAAATCAGGCGGAAGAACATTGACCAACAGTGGGATAGTTCCAACAGGAGTCTACTACTACGTACTCAAACTCGGAGGCACAGACAGGATAATAAAGGGCTTTATCTATATCGGCTACTAAAACCGATTCTGAGCACAGTGCAATCTCAACATCCATTTATCATGACTGAAATAAATCAGGCAGCTATATAATTGTTAACATATAATATAATGAGACATAATTTAACAAATGATGCACCTCTTTCTGCAACACTTTGATTTAGCTTTTGCTTTGAAAAGTGGTGCAGAAAGTGATACGCGGAAATAATCCACCGGAAGCCCTGTTCGATACGCCCCCTTGTCGTTACACCGGCTCGATTCCTTTTTCCTTTAAAAGTTCGAGGCTTAACTCGCGGAGTTTGTATTTCTGTATTTTACCACTGGCAGTCATCGGAAATTCGTCAACAAAGAAGATATACTTAGGAATTTTGTAACGAGCGATCTTCCCCCGGCAAAAGTCAATCACATCCTCTTCATGGAATTCAGATCCCTTGCGCTTTTTGATAAATGCTCCTACCTCTTCGCCGTATTTGTGACTGGGCACACCAGCCACTTCGATTGCCTCGATTTGTGGCATCGTATAAAGAAAGTTCTCAATCTCACGCGGATAGATATTCTCGCCTCCGCGGATGATCATATCTTTGATACGACCCGTTACCCTGAAATAGCCCTCCGTGTCCATCACACCAAGATCGCCTGAATGGAGCCAGCCGTTCTTGTCAATAGCTTTGGCAGTAGCCTCCGGATTCTTATAATATCCCTTCATCACGTTATAGCCGCGACAGCACAATTCACCTTGCTCACCTGGTTTGAGTTCTTCACCGGTATCGGGATCGGCTACCATCACCTCAACCGATGGATATGCTTTCCCAACAGTTGTAGCCCGGATACAAGGTGCATCGTGTGACCTTGTTGCAGTCATTCCGGGTGACGATTCAGTAAGTCCATAAACGATAATGAGTTCCGACATATTCATTTTGTTCATTACCTCGTTCATTGTTTCGATCGGACACGGCGCACCTGCCATTATCCCTGTCCGGAGTGACGAAAGATCAAACATACTGAACATCGGGTGATTCAGTTCTGCAATAAACATCGTGGGAACGCCATAGAGAGCCGTACATTTCTCCTTCTGTACCGAAGCAAGCACAACCAGAGGATCGAAATTCTCGACCATCACCATTGTCGCGCCATGCGTAATAATTGCACAGAGCGCTAACACGCAGCCAAAACAATGAAATAATGGAACGCAGACACAAAGCCGGTCGTCGGCAGTGTAATTCATACACTCACCCGTTGCAAATCCGTTATTCAGAATATTATAATGGGTAAGCATAACCCCTTTGGGAAAACCGGTTGTCCCTGACGTATATTGCATATTCACAACATCGTGACAGGTAACCTCCGATTTGATTTGAAGAAGTAGCTGATCATCGAGCTGACTACCAAGCAAAATAAGCTCAGCCGTGTTGAACATCCCACGGTGCTTCTCCTGGCCGATGAAGACCACATTCTTCAGAAATGGGAACTTCTCACTTTGAAGATACCCGCGCTGACTCTCCTTTAACTCGGGGACGAGATCGTAAACCATTTGAACATAGTCACTGTCGCGCCATCCGTTTACAAGGCAAAGCGCCTTTAGGTCGGAGTTCTTAATAAGATATTCGAGTTCGTGTGTTTTGTAATTGGTGTTTACAGTCACAAGTACACCTCCGATTTTGGCACAGGCGAACATAAACGTGAGCCAATCGGGTACATTGTTGGCAAATATTCCCAGTTTATCATCAGGTCGCATCCCTAAATGCAGTAACGCTTTTGCCAGATTATCAACCCGTATATTGAATTCAACGTACGAAAAGCGGAGATTCCGGTCGGGATAGACCATGAAATCCTTATCGGGCGTTTCTGTAGCCCATTGTTCGAGAAACTGGCCAAATGTCTTTTCAATTAATTCCATAAATGGTCAGTTAAAATGGTGCGTAAACTACTGCCAGTATCTTCGCCGGTGATTCGTCAGCAGCGTGGACATGGTGATCGACTACCGAATCGTAGTAGATGCTCTCGCCTTCCGAAAGGGCATAAATATCTTTGCCATACTTAATTTCGATATTTCCACTTAAAACATAGATAAACTCTTCTCCTTCATGCGATGATTGCGTAAAGTCGGAAATGGAAGATGGGGTAATCTCTACAATAAACGGCTCCATATGCCGACCCGATTTGTCACTGGCCAGGGGGAAGAAATCGAGATTAAGGCGGGCATTGCTATTTTTGTTCGAGAAGCTTGTCCCTTTCTTTACATCGCCTTTTCGGGTTACAACGGGGCCGAGCTGATCCATATCGTCGAGGAAAGTGCCAAGTCTGACACCTAAAGCACGGGCAACTTTTATCAGGTGACCCAGTGAAGGGATAGTTTCGTTTTGCTCAATCTGCTCCATCATTGCAATCGAAAACCCGCATCGCTCAGCAAGTTCACTGGTTGAAATGTTTTTTTGATGACGAATCAACGTAATTGTAAGGCCAACATTTTTAATTGCGCTCATATATATTGCTTATAATTTCAGTTTACAACAAAAATAATTGTTTTGCTTAAGATCTAAAATAAAAACAAAAAATGATTACTAATTAATATCAATCTAAACAGCAAGAATAAGTGAATGAAATGATTGAATAAAATGATAAAATGAGACTATATTTGCAGTACTACTTTCCAATCATTCAATAAAAAGTATTCCGTTGATGAACAACGATTAATGTGAAAGCTAAGTTTTACTAAAAATAACTTCTGACTTAATTATATATAACTCATGAAAACAATTGGCTTGTTTTTTATCGGCCTTCTGCAATTGACATTTATTGTTAGTGTAATGGGACAAAAGACTGTTAAACCCGCTAAAAATGACACTTTATTTCCGGCGCAATCTGCCTCACTTGGGGGATTTGTTGGTGAAAAACTGGATGCATCTTACCAAAACAGAATTCTTGCACAGGATGTTAACAGACTTATTGAACCATTCCGAAACCGGACGGAAGATCGCTGCTGGCAAAGTGAATTTTGGGGCAAATGGTTTACTTCTGCAGTCTCTGCCTACCGCTATCGCCCCGAACCTCAACTGAAAATGATCCTTGACAAGGCCGTTTCAGGCCTTCTGGCAACTCAAACGCCCAATGGCTATATTGGGAATTACGCCGAGGACAAACACCTTGAACAATGGGACATCTGGGGAAGGAAATATTGCATGTTGGGATTGCTGGCTTATTACGATCTTACCAAAGATAAAAATACATTGCTGGCAGCCCGGAAGTTGGCAGACCATCTGATCAAAGAGTTAGCCGACAAAAATGTATTGATCGTTAAGAAGGGAAACCATCACGGAATGGCCGCAACTTCTGTACTTGAACCAATTTGTCTTCTTTATGCCCGAACCGGTGATCAGCGCTACCTCGATTTTGCCAATGAAATTGTCAGACAATGGGAAACCGCGGATGGACCGCAACTAATTTCCAGATCGGGTGTTGATGTTGCCAAACGATTCCCAAAACCACAAAACTGGTTTGGCTGGGAACAGGGGCAGAAAGCTTACGAAATGATGTCGTGCTATGAAGGATTACTCGAACTTTACCGGTTGACCGGGAAATCAGAATATCGCGAAACGGTTGAGAAAACTTGGCAGAATATACTCGACACGGAGATCAATATTGCCGGATCGGGATCGGGTGTCGAATGTTGGTTCGGAGGGAAACATCTTCAGACCATACACATCGACCACTATCAGGAGACATGCGTAACTGCTACCTGGATTAAGTTAAGTCAGCAGCTTTTACGGCTAACCGGCGAAGTAAAATATGCCGATGCAATCGAGCAAACCTATTACAATGCATTGCTTGGTTCGATGCATCCCGACGGATCCGACTGGGCAAAATATTCTCCGCTATCAGGACAACGACTTCTCGGAAGCGAACAATGCGGGATGGGTCTTAATTGTTGTGTTGCAAGTGGGCCGCGAGGTTTATTTACGCTGCCACTCACCGCGGTGATGAGCGAAAAGGACGGAATCATCGTCAATTTCTTCGTAGATGGAAGCTTTCATCTGTTAACTCCAGGCGGAAAACCGATGGAAGTTATTCAGCAAACCGATTATCCGGTTTCGGGAAATATCTCTTTAAAGATGGTTATTCCAAAAGAAGAACAGTTAAAAGTTCGCATCCGTATCCCGCTTTGGAGTCAGCGCTCAGTTCTCACAATTAATGGTCTGCCTGTTAAGAATGTTATTCCCGGAAAGTTTGCAGAGATCTTGCGCATCTGGAAATCAGGCGATGTGATTAGTCTGGCTGTCGATATGCGTGGACGAATCGTTCGCATGGGCGATCTGCCCGAAAACCTCGCAATTGTTCGCGGGCCGATTGTGCTCACCCGCGATGCAAGGCTTGGAAATCCGCATGTTGACGAAACAATCAGCCCGTTAATCGATAAGGAAGGATTCATAGACCTTGAAACTGCCGGTACGAATCAGGATGGTATCTGGATGAAATACAAAGGCGCCTTCATGATTGAATCGCATCAGGAAGCTGGAAATAAACCAGTTGAAATTACATTCTGCGACTACGCCTCTGCCGGAAATACCCACGACGAACATTCCTGGTTCAGGGTCTGGTTGCCACAATCGTTCGATCC
Source organism: Bacteroidales bacterium (assembly GCA_015654795.1). GTDB lineage: Bacteria > Bacteroidota > Bacteroidia > Bacteroidales > Prolixibacteraceae > JAAFHB01. Next base: position 7,625 of record JAATGF010000112.1, on the reverse strand, counting down.
AAGAAAATAGTTATAGCTTTAAAACGCTGTTTAAATTTTATTTAATGGTCCCTTAGGGTGGGGTGACGTAAATCAAAAAATAAATCGCCCTTAATAAATTGTCACTTTTACTATAATTCTGATTATCAAAAATAAAATTTCAAAAATCATTACAAATGGAACGAGGAATTTTTAGGAAATATCCAGTTTGCGACACCCCAACCGTACGGGACAATACCAATGATGAATTTTAACCTTTCTTCCGGGCTATTTTCTCTACGGGAAATTTTCAAACAGTTTTTTTAAGTACCGGAAATGGAACAATGTTGTATTTGCAAAAACTGAATTAAGTAATGCGAATCAATAATTGTCGTATTAATGGTTACAGATATTTAAGCCTGAGAGTTTTTTTGCCACCAAATCTCCAGACCATCAAAATCCACCAATAGCTCATATTTGATACTTTAACTTTGGTGGGCTTTTGTGTTTTTATGAATTGGTGGCATTTTTTGTTTCGCTATTTTGAGGACCCCTCAATTATAAGCATACGCCATTTTGCCTTTCCGATTACTTATATAGTTTTTGTTCAATAATTTAGACAAAGCAATTCAATAGGTTGTAAAGCTAGGTCCGCTTTCAATAAACTTGATATTTATATGCTGTGGCAAGAATCCCTTGAGCCAGCGGGCACAATAGTTCATCCCCGCTGCTTCCGATACGGCATGACCAAGAAAGATGACCGCTTTATTTTTCCCCTGAAGCTGAGCATCATAAGCATACTGGTAGGTTTCCCATTCGGGAGCCTCACCGACAAGCAGTAAATCGATGTTCTTTTCCTCTAACAGTTTTCGATGCGAATCAGCACCCGAAGCGCCCACCGAAAGCGCCACATTTGTGACAATCATATCAGGATTGCCAACCACCCGAAATGAACTTCCTGGAAATGTAACTTTTAAACGGCTGATAAAATCAGCTAATTTTTGCTTTTCAAACCTAAAACGGATCATCGAACTGTCGGTCTGATTGTTCCGCCATCCCAGTTTTTCAATCATTCCCATATAAATACCATCAGGATTGGTCCGATGTATATGGTCATGGAATCGCCAAACTATCAGCTTATTATTATTAATAAATTTGAGCTTATCCTGAAAGACGGCATCATCTTCCAATGTTTTGGTCTCATCAAGATGGTTGTAAAATGTCGGTTCGTGAGCAATAATCAGGTTACATTTATTGGCAACCGCCTGTTTAAGCACGTCCATATTTGCAAACATGCAAACCGCGACACCTGTAACAACATCATCTGGATTTCCCGATTTGAAAGTATCAACGGTCTGTGCCGACCATGGACAAGTGACATTTTTCTTAATTAAACCAATAATTTGGTTGGCATTCAACTGCTGTTGATTTGCCTTCTGTCCGAATAATGATCCCGATATAACAAGCGCGATCAGAACTAATTTGGTTGCTTTGAAATCCATTATCTTAAATATAATTTGACATCAAATTTAATAAAAAAACTAAATTTGCTGAATATCTGAGTGAATTGCGGAAACAAACGATCTAATTTCGATTAATGCAAATATTTACGAGTAAAAGCGACAGATTCTCTGCATTGTTGAAAGCGCTATTTTGCGTGATTCTTCTGCTATTATTGGTATTTCCGGCAATAACTTTTGCTCAGCAACGTTATACACTAAGTGGTTATCTTCGCGATGCAACTTCAGGCGAAGCACTCATCTATGCTACAATTTATCCCGAAACGCTGAAAACAGGTGTAACGACTAACGAATATGGGTTTTTCTCGATCACCTTACCTGAAGGAAAATACAAGATTGTTTTCTCCTATATTGGATATCAAACGATTAAAAAGGACCTGATTCTGGATAAAAACCTGCATGAAAACGTTTCACTTTCGCCAAAAGAAACCAATCTTGAAGAGATTACAATTATTGGGAAAGCAAAAGAAAATACAATCAGACAAAACGAGATTGGCACTGTGTGTCTCGATGTCAAGGAATTAAGTACAATACCGGTCTTTTTTGGTGAACAGGACATTCTTAAGTCAATACAGCTGATGCCGGGCGTTTCTCCCGTAGGAGAAGGAAATTCAGGGTTTTATGTGCGAGGGGGGAATCCCGATCAGAATCTTATTTTGCTTGATGATGCGCCTGTTTTTAGTCCTTCGCATTTGCTGGGGTTTTTCTCTGTATTTAACTCCGATGCCATACGCGATGTTAAACTCTATAAGGGTGGCGTTCCGGCCCGATATGGCGGGCGTGCCTCATCGGTGATGGACATCAGGATGAAAGAGGGAAATCTGAAGGACTACCATGTTTCGGGCGGAATTGGTTTGATCTCTTCCCGCCTAATGGCAGAAGGTCCCATTTCACAGGATAAATCATCGTTTATGATTTCGGGCAGAAGAACTTATGCTGACCTTTTTCTCCCATTGTCAAACGATGAGAAAATCAAGGATAACAAATTGTATTTCTATGATTTAAATTTAAAAACCAACCTGATTATTAATAAGAATAACCGCATATTCCTTTCCGGATACTTTGGCCGTGATGTGTTGAAAGCCAAAGACTTTGGATTTAGCTGGGGCAATAAAGCAGGCTCACTGCGTTGGAATCATCAGTTCTCCCCCTCTCTTTTCGCAAATACGACAATGGTTATCAACGATTACAACTACAAAACGGAAGGAGATATAAACGGGAAATTTTCGCTGGAGGCAGGAATTAATGACTTTTCCCTCAAACAGGATTACGCTTTATCGCTGTTTAATCATTTTAGCTTTCTTTTCGGATTTAACTCGGTGTTACATCATTTTAAACCTGGAGAAGTAGTGTCGAACTCCAAAAACATTAATAATTTCAAAATTTCAGAAAAAGATGGCTGGGAGAACGCAATATATTCCTTCCTGGAGCATAAACTATCTGATAAAGTGAATGTTGGATATGGGATCAGGATGTCAACATTCTCAAGAATCGGCTCCGGCACCGAAAACGACTACAACTCCACAGGAAATCTCGTTAAGACAGAAACCTTTGCCTCGGGAAAGTTCTTCCGTAATTATTTCGGATTTGAACCGAGGTTTAACCTGACATGGCTCTTGTCTGATGTATCTTCCATTAAAACCGGATACAACAGGATGAGCCAATATATCCATTTATTGTCGAACTCATCAGTAGGTACACCGATTGATTATTGGCTTCCAAGTTCGAATAATATCAAACCACAATTTATTTCCCAGATTTCAGCCGGATATTTCAGACAGTTCAAATCAGCAGGGATCAATATCTCGGTTGAAGGTTATTACAAAGATATGAAAAACCAGATTGACTACCGGAATAATGCAGACATATTTCTGAACGAAAATGCTGAGGCTGAATTGCTTTTCGGGAAAGGACGTTCATATGGCCTTGAATTGCTGTGCAAAAAAGATGAAGGCATCTTAACGGGATGGATCTCCTACACTTTATCCCGGACGGAAAAACGATTTGATGAAATTAACAACGGCAGCTGGTATCCCGCCAGGCAGGATCGCACACACGATATCGCAGTTGTAACTAATCTAAAGGTGAATAAAAAATTATCATTATCAGCATCATGGGTCTATTATACGGGAAACGCCATTACGTTCCCAAGCGGAAAATATGAGATTGATGGCAATATTGTAAACTATTACACAAGCCGAAACGGATACCGAATGCCGGCTTATCACCGATTGGATCTCGGAGCAAACTTACTATTAAAAGAAACTCCCAAATTCAGATCAGAACTTAGCTTCGGAGTCTTTAATGCTTACGGCCGTAAAAATGCTTATTCTATACTGTTCCGCACAAAAGATGACAATTCAGGTGATACTGAGGCGGTTAAACTTTACCTCTTTTCGGTCATCCCTTCCATTACCTGGAATTTCAGGTTTTAAGATTGGCAGAGACGAGTCTTTACCAATCGAATCCTGCGGCATGATCAGCTACCCGAAATTCGGTAATTTCGTAATCAGCCACATTGCTAATATTGAAAGGGTCTTCCGTGATAAGGGTCTTCACCAATTCAATACTTTCTGACTTGCATAAAATAATTCCGCCTACGCGTGGAATTTTAGGTCCCGAACAAATAAATGTTCCATTATCGTAATACTTCCTCAGAAACTGATTGTGATTAGCCAGATGTTTATCAACCTCAGTGAGTGGCGACTTATAGGTAAGCGAGATAATAAAGAGATTCACACTTTCTGTTTTCATTTTTGTTGCTTTTGATTTTTCGTATGAAGCCATTATTAGTTATGAGCAATTTTAGCTTTATATATCAAGTCAAGAATTTCTATGTTTTACGGCCGCGTTGAGAGTATTTTTCATATTCCTTTTGAAGTAATTCGCGTTTTATTTCATGTCCATGTCCGGGTAAAAAAGTATTGCAACCAGTCTTCAAAAGTTTTCCCCAACTATTTATCATTTCATTGGTGTCGTCGGCAAAAGGAGGGAATACCGACTTCGCGAAAACGCCAAACAGGGCATCGCCAACGATAGCAATCTCATTGTCAATGATTACACTGACCGAACCCTTTGAATGTCCGGCAGTAGGAATCAAAGTGATTCTCAATGTCTCTAAATTCAACACACCAGTGACCAACATATCGGTGGTAAAAGGCTTGTAACCAAATCTTCTTTGCCCTATCCGTTTACCTAAATCAAAGATAAATCTTGTTATTGCAAATGTTCCATCTGGCAATGGTGTAAATCCATGTTCCGAATATTCAGCCTCTCTTTCACTCACGATTACCTTGCAACTGGTTTGTTCTTTAATCTTAAAGGCATTCTGGCAATGATCATAGTGAGTGTGAGTCAGAATTAACAAATCAATATTTTCCGGTTTAAGATTTAAGGAGCGAATATTCTTTTGAAGACGCTTATAGGCCGATTCTCTTCCCGTATCAACCAACGTGTTCCCATTTTCAGAACAAATCAGATAGGAATTACTCCTTCGATTTAAAACCTGAAATATTTCAATTCCATTTTTTGTTTTCCAGTACTTCATTTGTTATAAAAGTCAGATAAAGAGAATTAATCGTGACGCACTGATATTCCCATCTCTTCAAGCTCATGAACCTGGGCAGGAGGCACTTTATTTCCCGATATATCGCAGAATTCAAGTTCCGGAAGATCGAAAAGCGGTGATATATCGTCGATCTGATTATTCGAAAGATCGACAGTTTTAAGTTTTAGCAGATTACTTAACGCATCGACGTAGCCGATTTTATTATCCGCCAAGTTGAGTTCTTCGATTGATGTGAGACCAAAGAGGGGAGAAATATCAGTTATCGAATTTCCCGACAGATCAACCGTTACCGCATTAATACAGTATTCAATTCCTTCGAGATCAACTATTTCGCATTCGGTTAATTCAATCTCATCCCAATCTTCGAAATACCATGATGGAATCTCTGTGGCTGTATTTCCGTAATTCCTAATCCTGACAGCATCATAAAACGAGTAATTTGATTTTGATAGTTTAGTTTTACGTTCCGAATGTTTGGATGAAGCTGTATCGGAGAAATAACTAAAGCCCGTGGAGTCGGCATCCCACTCATATTCGACTGAGTAATCTATATCTTCGTAGTTATCGAGTGCAATAGCAATCTCCTCGATGTTTTGTATCACAAGAATATGCTCCAGTCTTTGAAGCCGACTTAGATTCTTCGATGTAAGATAATTCTCAAGCTCATTGTGATAATATTGAATTCTGTCGGGATGGTAAAGCATGATCAGTTTCGAAAAACCTTGCTTATCTTCACCTATTCTAATCGTTACCCAATCAGTAATCATTCCGGCAATCGTTTTCAACTGATCGTATTGCTTTTCGGTATAAAGCCTGATCAGGTTACGCGATATTTTATTCAGATTAGTTTCGGTGTAAGCCTCCTTTAATTGATCATACAATGCGTTGTCTTCTGTTGTTCTCATGCGAAACGATTTGGTCTCTATTTATATTACTTATAACAACGAGTTTAAGTGTCGATTACTTCTTATTGAAAGGAAATAGTAAATCAGTTTGTTCTTTATAGTAAAGATAATTGTTATTCGACAATTCAGAAACTTATTTGATTGAACACATCAAGAACATTCTGGCTAAACGACTATAAAAAAAGTACTTGCAAATGAACAAATTGCGAGTGTTTAATAAAGTACAGCAGTTACTGTTCCGTTAAAACTTATTTTGCTTATTGCTGAGCTTTTTTGTATTACCCGCTGATTGCCAGCTGAAGCTTTCTTAACGGAAAGGTTTACCCTCTTTTTTGAGATGACAACTGGTTGAATCTCACATTTTAAAGGTGTTTCTTTGCGGCAAATTGGATTGTTAAATCCCGGAAACTCCTCTTTCTTAATTAGTTGAAAATCGGCTGCCGGTTCAACAATTTTAGCTGGAGTTTCGCGTTTAACATCCTTACAAACTTCTGTGTCAAATTCTGTCAATTGTAACGATTTCCAACTGATATTTGTTAATAAACCCAAGAGTTGAATGACCAAAACCGGGATCAAAAGTAACGTTCTGAAGTTATTCATTGCTGATCGTATTTTCAATTTACGCAACAAAGCTGGTTCACAAACTGAGCGAAAACAAATAAAAACTTCCCAATCGTATTAATTAGTCGGTGAATATACCAAAATGAAGGATGAACGGAACTGGTATTTTTTCGCCCCCGCTTTTAGGTATTAAACAAAAACTTCCAAAAACTTTTATTTAAGTAATGCGAATATTCTGGTTCTATGACGTTTGATGTGGATAAATGACTTTTAATTATCTATTAAGGACTAAAAGCGCCTAATAAATGGGCTGAGAATGCATAACGTATTCAAAAACAACGTCTATTTACAGTAACATGCTTATACCACTTACTGATAAATCAGAGGGGTCAGCATACGCGTTATCGTTTTATTCCTTCCTTGAATTTGGAGTGTACGACAAAATTCATAGTAAGGGACACTAAATACCCATGAAATTGTCACCGGAGAAAAGAACCCGATTTCGGTACGGAGTTGGTCAGGAGTTGGTCAGGACCAGATACGAAGGAAGTGGGGTGCCTTAATCGATGGGATAAAGGTAAGGAAAAAACGTATAGTTTGGATCAATTTTTATTGAGATGGACGGAAATGGACGGAGACGGACGATGCGTTGCTCCTTTCTTTCATAACTTTTCATTAGTGACCGAATAAAATTCTGACAGATTAAGATGTCGCAACTCGCTGCTGAGAGGAAAGCTGCGTAGCAGTTTTCTCGCACATGCGGGATTGTAGAATTAAATATGGGAATAAGGGCTGCGGTGTATTTGGTCTCTTTTCTGAGGGAATAAGGAAAACGGGATAAATCGAAAGGTTTAACTGAAATAACCAGACAATTGACTTTTAATGATAAATTAAAACCTCTCCACCAAAAGAGAAGGTCGTTTGTTTCAATTTATAACTTCCCCATGAAACTGTCACCGAAAAAAGGAGCCCGATTCTGATATGACGAAGGTATGAAGTTGGTATGAACCAAATATGACGGAAACGGGGCGCCTTTATCGATAGGATAAAGGTACTGAGGATTGGGATAAGAATTATTAAATCAATGTGAGAGAAGGCCAGAGAAGACGGGAG
>JAATGF010000110.1 GCA_015654795.1 Bacteroidales bacterium | reverse complement strand
GTTATACATTAAGCGAACATCACCTCATTCGTATTTGCTTCGTATTTCCTTCGTACCTGATTCGCTATTCCGTGATCCTGCTTTTCGATGTACTATTTCTTACGTAAATATATATAGGAAAGCAGGTTATGAAAGAATTGTTGAATGGTGGTGAGAAAGATTATACCTTTGTGGAATTTCGTAACCTGATGAAGCAGCAAAAAATGGTACAGGGGCATGCGAATCTCGCATATCACAATTAATCTGTAACTTTTTCAAATTCCAACATGGCGCACAAGTTTACGCAACAATACGTCCAGTTATTGTTACTGCAATTTAAAATAATAAGAACCCATTTGAAATTGTCAGGCTGATTGCTCAATGCAGTGTTGCCACTGAATAGTCACGTAGGATCAATCTTTTCAGAAATGTGGAAATGATGTAACTTTTCCTGATAACTTCGTAGCGCTTATTAAACTAAAGCATCTGTGGAGAAAAAGAATTAAATTATGAAATATACAATAGGCAGTTTGGTTGATAGATCGTTTTAATTTCTATATCATAATTTCTCTGTCTGTAGGTAACTTCGTAACGTTATAGGGTGAAATTTTTGAAATGAAATAGCGCAACAAACAAAGCTACATAATGATAGAATACATTTCCGTTGTCAAATTTTAGTATCAGCGCAATCAGGATGAATTTGAATATAAGCAATATTAAATAGAAAACCGTCAAGAAGATACAGGTGTGAAATACAACATTATATTTTATCATTACCTGGATGTGTGAATGATGTAACTCTTTAATAAAATTGTGTAACAGATAGGAATGCCTTATCCTTTACCTTTACTTACATAAATCAATATAAAAACAACAAAATGAAAAAGACTATTTTTGGAATCTTAATGATTTTCATGTTTAGTGCAACAATGGCATTTGCAGGTGAAGCTAATTTAAAAGCTGCTTCAGATAATTCTGCTGCCTTGGTTAAAACAGAGAATAAGTTATCGGCAGAAGACGTAGCCCGTTTAACAAAGCGTGTTGAAGAAATCCGCAGCATGGATAAATCAGAACTGACTTCTACCGAAAAACGCGAACTGCGTAAAGAAGTTAAAGGGATAAAAGAAAATGTAAGAAAAAATGGTGAAGTCATTTACATCAGTGGTGGTACCCTTTTACTTATTATCCTTATCATCGTATTGATTTAATCGATGATATGAACCCGGAAGTAATATTCGGAATGATTAAACCTGTTAAAATATGCAATACTTTAAGTGTTGCATATTTTATTCCTTGAAATCCAAGAGACTGGCGTTCATAGAAGTGTCAGACTTATCAGTTTGTGGATTTATTTATGATCAGAGATGCAAAAATCGTTTAGCGTAAACAACTTGAGAACACCTTTCCGAGTTCATCCTCTTAGACAGTTATTGATCATCTTGCTGATCTGCATTGGGTCTTTTTACAATGCTTCATCGCAGGAGTATTTTCAGCAAGAGGTCAATTATGGGATACGTGTTACCCTTGATGATAAACGCAATGAATTAAATGCTTTCGAAACAATAGAGTATATTAATCATTCACCCGACACCCTTCGGTTTCTCTATTTCCATCTGTGGCCCAATGGTTATCAGAATAATAACACCGAGTTGGCTAAGCAATTATTCAGTTCGAAAGGGAAGGAAAAACTGTTTAAAGATCCGGAATTATGCGGGTATATTGACTCATTAGACTTTAAGATCGACGATCAGCAGGTTCAATGGAACTTATTGCCAGACCAATCTGATGTTTGCCAGATATGGCTAAAGAAAGACCTAAAGTGCGGTGACACTATAAAAATCACTACCCCCTTTCATGTAAAAATACCTAAAGGAGTGACTTCCCGGTTGGGCCATATTGGGGAATCCTATCAAATTTCGCAATGGTATCCCAAACCGGCAGTTTATGACAATGCAGGTTGGCACCAGATGTCCTATCAGGATCAGGGCGAATTTTATTCCGAATTCGGAAGTTTCGATGTAAGCATTACCTTGCCAGCTAATTATATCGTCGGAGCTACCGGAAATCTGCAAAATGAAAGGGAAACGGAGATGCTCAATAAACTTGCTGCCGATACTTCGTGGGTATCATCTTTACCTTCTGAAGAAGTTGATTTTCCACGTTCCTCAGAACAAATGAAAACCTTGCGTTATACCGAGAATAATCTCCATGATTTCGCATGGTTTGCCGATAAACGGTTTCATGTAATGAAAGGAAAAGTTAAACTTCCTGAGTCAGGCAAGGAAGTAACCACTTGGGTGATGTTCACTAATCAGCAGGCAGAACTTTGGAAAGATGCCATACCCTATGTAAATAATGCGATAAGTTATTTTTCGAAATGGAATGGAGAATATCCCTATCAAAGTTTCACTGCAGTACAAAGTGCGTTGAATGCCGGTGACGGAATGGAATATCCAGGCATTACTGTGATCGGAATGGCAAAGGATGCCTATACGCTGGATGAAGTCATCGTGCATGAAGTTTGTCATAGTTGGTATTACAGTGCGCTCGGATCAAATGAGAGACGCTATCCATTTATGGATGAAGGCATAACGAGCTCAAATGAAGTGCGCTATATGAACGAAAGATATCCCGGCAAGAAGCTTTGGGAGGTCTATCTTAGTAATAAAAAACTGGCGAAATTCTTTCATATCGACAAAATGCCGGTTAGTCAGATGCTTGAATTCGAATGGATGGCCCAAGCGCGCGAGAACCTCGAACAACCAATTAATCTGGAGTCATCTGACTATAATACTCTGAATTACAGTCTTATTATCTATAATAAAGCGGGAGTCTGCTTTAAATATCTGAGGTCTTATCTTGGAGATTCGCTTTATGATTCGGCAATGCATGATTATTACCTCAGTTGGAAAAACAAGCATCCTCAGCCGGATGATCTGTTCAGGTCATTTGAAACTTCTACAGGTAAGAACTTAACCTGGTTTTTTAGCGATCTCATTGGCACAACCAAACGGCTGGACTATGAAGTCGTTCGTTTAGAAGATCGGCAATTGCTTGTGAAGAATAATGGTGAGTTAGCTTCGCCATTATTGATTGCCGGAATGATTGGAGATTCAATCTGTTTCGAGAAATGGATCGATGGGTTTGATGGTCAGCAATGGATTGAACTTCCTAAGGGAGATTATTCTGAAGTAAAGATTGATCCCAGGCATGTGATGCCCGAACTATTCAGGCTTAATAATAATATTCGGAAAACAGGAATCTTTCCTAAGTCGGATCCCATTCGTGCACAAGTCTACTTTACGCTTGAAGATCCCGAAAAACGATACTTAATGTATATTCCTGCCCTTAACTGGACCAAAGAAAACGGCTTAATGATTGGTGCTGCTTTGCACAATGGTTTTCTTACGCCTAAGCCGTTTGAATATTTTGTGATGCCTTTCTATGCATTCAACAACTCAGGTCTTGCAGGGTTTGGGAAAGTTTCGTACAACATTACCCCCTTTGAAAAATTCATAAGGGAAGCAACTTTCTCCCTTGAAGGAACACAGTTTGGCGCTCCGGGTAATCAAAATTATCAAAACATAAAAGGAGGAGCAGCCTTCTATTTCAGAGCCAATAAGATGACTAACCCATTAACACAGAAAGTATATGGAAACTATATCGCTGCATCCGATCTCTTTCAGATTGAAGATCTGCAGAAGGCGAGGATGAATTCTTACCTGCAGTTCGGATATCAATTTGAAAAGAGCAGTATCATTAATCCTTTCAGTTTGCAGGCTTCGATTGAGTCTGGTCAGTCTTATCTGAAAACATCGGTAACGTTTAATTATAAACTGAGCTATTATGGAAAGAAAAAAGGTCTGGATATGAGGCTGTTTGCAGGAACAATGCTGAGCGACAATCCGAATGTCCCTTTCTATTCACTCTCGGCGAGTGGCCGAAACGGGCGTGAGCAATATCTTTACGAGGGCACTTACCCAGATCGTTTCAGTGTTTTCCCATCAAGCTTTTGGTCAAGGCAGATGTCCATTACAGAAGGGGGACTTGTATCTCCTGTTAATGAGGGTCTTGGTTATAGCCGATGGCTTATTTCTTTATCCGTGACGAGCAGTTTGCCAGGGAAAGCCACTAAGATTCCGGTTCGACCTTTTGTTAATTTCCTTTTGAACGACCACGGTCTTGAAACAGGCCAGATTTCGCCGTTCTTTTATGAAGCAGGATTAAAGGCCGGATTGTGGAACTTCTTCGAAATTTATTTTCCTATCCTTGTTTCCGGAAATATTGAATCAATCACAGGATCATTCAAAGACAGAATACGTCTTGTTTTTAACCTGAATGCGTTTAGTCAGGTAAAACTAAATTCAGGGTTCGGTATTCAAATCCAGTGATTGATTCTCTCTTGAGCATTCATATGAAAATAATTTGCTTTTTAATGGTTACATGGAACCCTTAACAATTTTCCGGCTCATTGGTGAACGTTGCTCATAAAGCTTTCATTATCTTTGCGTATATTTGAATATTGTCAACTCTACTTAAAAACATTCATATGTTTATTGACTATTATAAAATATTAGGGATCGATAAAACGGCATCGGACAAAGACATTAAAAGCGCCTACCGAAAATTGGCCCGTAAGTATCATCCCGATCTGAATCCAAATGACAAGGATGCGAATAAGAATTTTCAGCAGATCAACGAAGCAAATGAAGTATTGAGCGATCCCGTAAAAAGAAAGAAATACGATCAGTATGGGAAAGACTGGCAACATGCCGATGAATTTGAAAAACAAAAACAATATCAGGAGCAATCGTCCAATTCGCGCGGGTCGGGATTCTCAGGTGAACAATCAGGCAATTTTTCTGATTTCTTTGAATCAATGTTTGGCGGGGCTGCAGGTGGTAATCGGGGAAGGCGAGTGAAATACCGCGGCGAAGATTTCAATGCAGAATTACATCTCGAACTTATCGATGCGGCCAAAACTCAAAAACAGACGTTAACCGTTAACGGAGCTAAGATCCGGATTACGATTCCCGCCGGAATTGAAAACGGACAAACTATAAAAATACCAGGTCATGGAGGCCCTGGTATTAATGGCGGACCGAATGGTGATTTATACATTACATTTTCAATAGCGAATCACCCTAAAATCAAACGGTTGGGCGATAATTTGTATACTTCGGTAGATTTGAACTTATACACAGCTGTGTTGGGAGGTGAAATCACGATTGATACGCTGGACGGACAAGTAAAATTAAAAGTAGCTCCCGAAACTCAGAATGGCAGTAAAGTAAAGTTAAAAGGTAAGGGATTTCCGGTTTATAAAAAAGAAGGACAGTTTGGAGATTTGTATGTGACCTATGAAGTTAAAATTCCAACGAATTTAACGGATAAGCAAAAAGCATTATTCACCGAATTGTCTAAATCGTAATTTTTAAATCATAAGCCATGCAAACGAAGAATTATATAGCAGTAAATGAGTTCTGTACCAGCCATGACATCGAATATTCATTTATTCACTCATTGCAAGAAACCGGATTAATCGAAATTGCAACTATTGAAGAAACAGCATTTATCGATGCAGACCAGCTTCAGCAGGTTGAGAAATTTATCCATTTTTATTACGATCTGGATATTAATCTCGAAGGAATTGAAACCATTAACCACATGTTACATCGAATAAATGCGATGCAGGATGAAATTATTTCGCTCCGGAACAGACTACGCCTTTATGAACTGAATGACTGATATGGAAAATTATTGGAGCTATGCCCTAACTGTTTTTATGGCATTCTTTGCCATCATGAACCCCCTTGTTAATATTCCTATTTTCGTAAAGTTAACCGAAGGTATTGATGAAAAGAAAAAAAAGGGAATTGCCAAAACTGCTAATATTGTTGCCTTTATCATTGTAGTTGCCTTTATTTTGGTGGGTAAATATATATTCGAGATATTTGGTTTGACCATTCCTTCATTCAAAGTCTTTGGAGGAGTCTTGATCTTTTATATTGGGTTTGATATGCTCCAATCAAAAAAACTGAGCGCACATCTGAAAGACAAACCCGTTTTTGATGAGAGTATCGCCATTTCCCCATTGGCAATTCCCATTATGGCAGGTCCGGGAACAATTGTTACCGGAATGAATTTTGTTGTAAACGCAGACTTTCTGCAGGTATTTATCACCATCCTGATCTTCGCACTGATTGTGTTTTTTACTTACATGGCTTTTCTCTATAGCAACTACATTGTCAGACTTGTAGGAGAAAATAATTTTGTCATCATAGGCAAAATCATGGGTATCATTATTGGAGTGCTGGGGGCAAATATGCTGATCGAAGGAATCAAATTAGCATTCAATATTTAAAGCCTGAATGTGTGAATCATGCAACTCTTTTTAATAGTTGTGTAATACTTTGGGTGATTAAAGGAGTGACATTTGTTACAATAAATTTATTTGTAATTCAAAAAGAGAAAATCATGAAGAAAACAATTTTAATTGCAACAATGTTTGCCTTTATTGCCGGCACAGTTTCGACTTCTTATGGCGAGAATCGCGATGATCAAAAACCTGCCTCTGAAAGACAAAAGATTCAGGACGCCAGCAGAAAAAGGCTTGATGAAAAACAGAATTTTAAAGAGACTCAAAAGAATTCCGCATTTGAATATCAAAAATTCAGGAAAGAAGCCAGCAACAAAATTAGGAGCAATGAAAAACGCGTTGCTAATTTGAAAACTAAAATTGCCAAGATTCATTCAAAAGAAAAGGCCGAATATCAGAAAAATCTAAGGGTATTGGAACAAAAGAATACCAGGTTGAAAAGGAAACTCGCTAATTATAAAGAGAGAGAGCAAAACAAGTGGATGTCTTTCAAACGCGAATTCGACCATGATGCAGACGAAATTGGTGATGCACTGAGAGATTTTACGGTTAGCAATAATCACTAAACAGTTGTATCAGAATTCTTAAGAGGTATCGTGAAATTAAATACTTAGTTCACGCTTCAGTGTGGACTAAGTATTGTGATTTAATAGATATAGCATTGCTTACTTTATATAGCAACAACCCGATTTAGATGGATTTTCTCCGTACAATCCTTATATCACGTCTGGAACATCCTCTATCAGATTTTTGTTACATAATATTTTAATACTCCATTTTGAATTCACGATTTTTGTTACAGTAATTTTAAATGTGTGAATGATGTAAATCTTTTTAATAGTTGTGTAACACTTTGGATGATTAATAGAGTGACCTTTGTTACTGGAAATTTGTTGTAATTAAAATAGAAAATCATGAAAAAGACAATTCTGACAATGGCTGTATGTGCTTTTATGACAGCGACCATTTCAACTTCTTTTGGACAAGACACTGCAAAAGAATCGATAAAAGCCAATGTGAAAACTCAGGAAACTCCAAAGGATACTAATTCGGAATTACAAAAATTCAAGAAAGAATCTGGAATAAAAATCAAAAATATCGACAATTACATTGGAAATTTGAAAGTGTACTTTTATCAAAATAAAATAAAAAACAAGGAAGCTTTCCAGGATAATCTTAATCTGTTAGAACAAAAAAACGACAACCTGAATGTTAAGCTGACTGATTATAAGGATGAAGAGCAAAGCAAACTGGCTTCTTTTAAAACTGAATTAAACCGCGATTTGGCAGAAATAGCGAAAGCAGTTGATGGATTTATAGCCAATAATAAATAGTAACCTTTAATTATTTCATTTTCATATGTTGCATCGCAGGAAAAACAGATCTGTCGGATTATATAAATTGCTTCTCTCTTTTGTCGTGGTTAATTTTCTCATAACCAGTAGTTATGCACAACAAGATACTGTAATGAAAGATACAATCGTTCAGCAGTTTTATACAATCAACCATGAACCCCTTTATTGGTTCTCGTCGGATAAAAACAAAAGCAGGGCTACCGAATGGCTTACCTTGATTGAATCAGCAAATAATTTAGGTATTGTTCCCGATAAAGCCCAATCCGACCAGATTCATGTTGCATTGCTCAGTAATAATACGTTAGATAATGCGAATAAAGAACTACGGGATAAACAAATAACTGGTTTAGTTTTAAATTTCATCAAAACGCTGCAGGAAGGTAATATCAAATTTGATTATGATGAAGTTAATGTCTCCCGTGATTCTGTTTATATTAACCAGTTGCTGCATTCAAATCCAGGGGAGTCGGTTTCGCAAATGGTTGCCAGGCTCGATTGTAAAGATCGCGATTATTTAGTTTTGAAACAATACCTGAAAGACTCCATTACATCGAAGGATACAGTGAAATATAAAAAGGTAGTCCTTGCCATGAATTACCGAAGGTATTTCACGATTAATCATCAGTCAGAATGCATTATTGCGAATATCCCGGCTACCGAGGCAAGTTATTATCAGAATGATTTTCTCAAACTTAAGATGCGCACGGTGGTCGGCAAGAAAAAGAACCCAACACCACTTATCGCCTCCCACATTACGAATATTGTTACCTTCCCACACTGGAATGTACCCCATTCAATAGCGGTAAAGGAACTTTTACCCAAAGTTCAGAAGAATGAAAATTACCTCGAGCAAAATAATTACAGTGTTGTGAATGCGCGAGGTAAGGTAATTGATGATTCGGAATTGAAATGGAAAAGCTATACTGAAAAAAATTTCCCGTATTTCTTTCGCCAGGCCACAGGTCCGCGTAATGCTTTGGGCGTTCTAAAGTTCAATTTAAAGAATCCTTTCAGTATATTTTTGCATTCTAATGGTTGGCAGGGTGTCTTCGCAAAAGATTTCCGGTTTTTAAGTCATGGTTGCATACAACTGGAAAAACCACTTGAACTTGCAAAGGTCTTACTCCCCGATAAGATTGACATCAAGGAATTAAAGAGCGGAAAGAAAAACACGAAATCAAAGACCATAGAATTACCACATAAAATACCCGTCTTCATTATTTATATGCCGGTAAAAGTAGATGGTAAGAAAGTGACTTTTCTGAAGGATGTGTATGGCTTAATTTAGCAAGGATGATTTACAAATGTATTTATTGTCAGGATTATAAATAAACAAGCAGGTTCCTCCTTTAATGCATTCAATAATCGTTTTATTCAAATTGGTCGGAAGTGCAGGGCAACCCCAGCTTCGGCCAAGTCTTCCGTTTTTTCGGATATAATCCTCTGAAGCATAATCAGCTCCATGAATAATAATTGCGCGTTTGATTGCATTGTCATTAAACCCTTTTTCAACGCCATTGATCAATAGCGAAAACCCGGTATGCGATCCGATAATCGGGTGCTCGGTAATATAAAAACCCAAACTGCTTTTTAGAGAACCCTCATCATTCGAGAAATACTTGGCAAACTCACTGCCGGTATTTCTCCCATGTGCCACGTAGGTGTTAAACAATAGTCTTCTATTCTTCAAATCAATTACATATAAACGTTTCTTGTTGCTCGATTGCGAATAGTCGGCTATGGTTACAATAGTTGGATTGCTTAATTTTCCGTTCGCGTCAAGTTTTTTTAATCCTTTAATAGCAAGGTCAAAAATATTTCTTCCCAATCCTGTCTCTGCCAGTTTCACAGCAGTGTAAACATCATTGTAGATTGCTTTGCCCGCACCAAATTCACCAACGACTGCATTGTTTACTGCAGGTACGAGAAGAAACAAAAGGCATATGATTATTAATTTCATATCGTAAAGGTAAAGGAAAATCCTGGTTCCATAGTAAAATATATAGTTAAAATTTCAGTATTCATATTTAAGAAGTTAACTGTTAGTTATTTGCAATTTCATCTGGATGCCAGTTTGATCTTTTTAATGCTGATAGTGAATGTGTGAATAATGTAATTCTTTTCAAAAGTTGTGTAACAATTTGGACAACGATTGTTGCACCTTTGTACAATAATGAATTATAGCAAGGTTGCTTCATAAGCAACCATAATGTACTGATTCAAATCTTGATAATATCTGATCGTTTAATTATAATCACAATGAAACAAGCTATCAATAGTTTAGCAATATTATTTGTGTTGACAATGTTTTCGGTAATATTTCCAAAACAGACTTCAGCTCAGCAAACTGATGTTAATTTCCAGGTTTTCTATGATGAGTTAAGCCCTTACGGTCAATGGGTAGACTACAAAAATTATGGGTATGCATGGATTCCGGATGCCGGACCTGACTTTGCTCCTTATTCGACAGATGGGCATTGGGTTTTATCCGATTATGGATGGACATGGGTATCTAATTATGAATGGGGATGGGCGCCTTTTCATTATGGTCGCTGGGATTACGATAATTACTATGGATGGCTTTGGGTTCCCGATAATGAATGGGGTCCCTCATGGGTAAATTGGAGAAGGGCCGATGGTTACTATGGCTGGTCGCCAATGGAGCCGGGTATCAGTCTCAATATTAGTTTTAGCAGACCTTATAGCAGTTCCAATGATCATTGGATGTTTGTAAGAGACAGGGACTTCGAAAGGCCTGAAATAAATCGATACTACGTCAACCGAACTGATCACGATAGAATTATCAGAAACTCTACAGTGATTAGAACAACTCATATTGATAATAATAGACATACGACCTATGTTACCGGGCCTGCAAGAGCCGATGTGCAAAGAATTACCGGACACCAGATTAAGCCTGTATCTATTCGTGAGAATAGCAAACCCGGTCAGCAGATGAACAATGGCCAATTACAGATATACAGACCGCAGATAAATAAAAACAACAATAATGAACGTAAACCAGTTCCAACCAGAATAACTAATCTGAAAGATGTAAAACGACCTGCAGAAAGGAGCAGGATAAATCAGCAACGGACTACAACCCCGACTAATAACGACAGGCAACAGCCGCCGAATGTTGCACGGCCGCAGAACAATCGTAATGTGCAGCCTGCACAACAACCGGCGAAGACAGCAGCTCCTGCCAATAATAGTGGAAGGCAACAGCAGCCGAATGTTGCAAAGCCACAGAACAATAGTAATGCGAAGCCCGCACAACAATCGCCGAAGACTGCAGCCCCTGCCAATAATAGTGGAAGGCAGCAGCAACCGAATGTTGCAAAGCCACAGAACAGTAGTAATGTGAAGCCTGCACGACAACCGGCGAAGACAGCAGCCCCTGCAAGACAACAACCGAATGCTGTAAGACCGCAGAATACTGGTAATACACAACCGTCACAGCAACAGCAACGTCAGCAACAGCAACAACCACGGAGTGCAACCCCTGCCAATAATAATGGCGGACAACAACAACAGTTGCAACAACGTCAGCAGCAGCAATTGCAGCAACAACAGCGGAGTGCAACTCCCCCTGCTAATAATGTCAGGTCGCAGCAGCAACCAAAGGAATCCAAACCGGAACAGGATAAAAAGCGGAATGATTAATTTCCGAAAGGAGGAAGAAGGTTTATTTTCGATTTAGTGAAAATAAAAAGTAATATCTCAAAAATAGTGCGTATATTGCGCCCGAATTAATTTTATAATAATGAATAAAGGAACAGTTAAATTTTTTAATGACTCCAAAGGATTTGGTTTCATTAAGGACAGTGCATCAGAAAAAGAATATTTCGTACATGTATCTGGTTTGAATGATGAGATCAGGGAAAATGACGAAGTGACCTTTGACCTACAGGATGGTAAAAAGGGATTAAATGCCGTAAATGTTAAACTCGCGTAGTTTATATATTATATAAGACATTTATTACTAAAAGCCTTACTTTTTAAAGTAAGGCTTTTTTTGTGCCGAACTTAAAAAGGATCAAAACAAAATTCTGGGGTAGAAATTTATCCCTGATTTGAGAATCGCTTAGGGTAAAGACACAAAAGACCTCGAAGAGGTCAGATGTTCATAGAAAAAAATGAATACCGCGCATTCGATCCCGACTGGGATCGTACGTTTCTTACTTCGGGGGTATCTCTATAAAAAGAGCAACGCATCGTCCATCTCCGTCCATTTCAATAAAAATTGATCCAAACTATACGTTTTTTCCTTACCTTTATCCTATCGATAAAGGCACTCCACTTCCTTCGTACCTGGTCCGTATCAACTCCTGACCTTCCTCGTACCAACTTCGGGTTCTTTTTTCCGGTGATCGTTTTATGGGAAAGTTATAAATTAAAACAAACGACCTTCTCTTTGATGCTTTGGCGAAGAGGTTTTAATTTATCATTAAAAATCAATTATCTGGTTATTCCG
>JAATGF010000148.1 GCA_015654795.1 Bacteroidales bacterium | reverse complement strand
CGGACTCCCCCTTTGAAAAAGGGGGAACACAAGGGGGATTTGTAAGATATGTGAAACACGACATTATATTATTAATTTTACTTAAGTAATATTACCATAAATACAAAAATTACTTTTTATTGTAAAATGTCTGAGACATGAATCTCTGAATTTCCGGTTAATGCTTTCGTGGCCTCTGGTGGCCTCTCAGTTTAAATTCATCTTAATTATCCCAATCCTCATTACCTTTACCGTACCGTTAAAGGCGCTCCACTTCCTCCGTGTCAACTCCTGACCAACTCCTGACCTTCCTCGCACCAACTTCGGGCTCCTTTTTTGCGGTGATCGTTTTATGAGGAGGTTATGCATTACTCCATTAATCTGCAGAAAAAACCTAAAGGCCTACACAATTACAAGCATCACCGATGCATTACAAGATATAACATTATGTAATTTTATATGTTTAAATTTGATCATCTATTATTCGATAATTTATTACAATGCTTTTTTTTGTTGCATAGAAAAATACAGGGGGAAAAGGATTCTGCGATAAATTGTGCAACAATCAAGACAGCATAATAATAAAATCTATTTCCGTCGACAAATTCCCCCTGCCCACATTTAACAAAGTGGGAATCCTTGAAAAACTATTAATCCTACTAAAAGGGCCTTACTTGATCCAATTTATCTTCGCCGATTTTACATCTTTTGAATTGCCCCCAACCATAATTGCAAATTCACCCGGTTCCCAGTCATATTTCAGGTCCGAGTTATAGAACTTTAATTCTTCGGGGGTGATCGTAAAGGTCACGGTCTTTGATTCACCCGCTTTTAACGCAATCTTCTGAAAACCTTTGAGTTCCTTCACGGGACGTGTAACACTTCCGACAAGATCGCGAATATAAAGTTGAACGACTTCCGAGCCATCGTACTTCCCTGAATTTGTCAGCGTAATACTTGCGGTAATGGCTTGATTTCCTTTTACCTGTGAACTGCTTAGTTTTAAATCGCCATATTCGAACTTTGTATAGCTTAATCCATAGCCAAAAGGGTACAACGGTTCGTTTGAAACATCGAGGTAATTCGACCGGAACTTCTGAAACCACGCGCCTTCCGGTAAAGGTCTTCCTGTATTTTTATGGTTGTAATAAAGGGGAATTTGTCCCACATTCTGCGGAAAAGTAGCCGTCAGTTTTCCCGAAGGATTAACCTTACCCAGCAATACATCGGCAATTGCATTGCCCGCTTCTGTTCCCGAAAACCAGACATTCAGGATGGCCGGAACATTCTCATTTTCCCATGTCAGCGAAAGCGGACGACCTGTAAACAAGACCATTACAACAGGTTTGCCGATCGCAAGCAGGGCCTTTAACAACTCTTTTTGATTTTCGGGCAGATTAATATCAGACCTGCTTGAACTTTCGCCACTCATTTCAGAAGCCTCGCCCAATGCAGCAACAATCACATCCGACTTTTTAGCCACCTCAACAGCCTCGGCAATCATAGCAGCCTGCGAACGATTGTCACGGTAGGTAGGTTTACCAAAGATACTAATCCGGGAATCGAGAATTGAATCATTTACAATATTGGTTCCCCTTGCCACTAATATACTGGCATCGTTACCAATAGCAGATTTCAAACCTGTGAGCAAAGAGACCGATTTCGAAAACTCGGCAGCAACGCTCCATGTTCCGGTCATATTCTCCTTGTTATCGGCAAGCGGACCAATCAATGCGATGGTTCCTTTATTTTTGAGCGGAAGAATCTCGTTGTCGTTTTTAAGCAGCACTACCGACTGTGCAGCGATTGATCGCGCAATCTCGCGGTTTTCGGAAGTGAAAATCTCGGTTTGTGCACGATGATCATCACAATAACGGTAAGGATCTTCAAACAGTCCCAGTTTGTATTTTGCCTCAAGAATCCTGCGGCAGGCGAGATCAATCTGCGCTTTGGTAACTTTCCCTTCAGCCAATGACTTCGTCAGCGTGGTCAGAAAGCCGTCTGCGACCATATCCATATCAACTCCTGCACGAAGCGACTGGCCTGAAACTTCCTGTAAATCACCCAACCCATGATCGGTCATCTCCTTAATGGCGGTATAGTCCGTAACGACAAAACCGGTAAAGCCCCATTGTTTGCGCAATACATCGGTCATCAGCCATTTATTGGCTGTAGCAGGAATTCCGTCTATTTCATTGAAAGACGACATTACACTTCCGGCACCAGCCTCAACAGCAGCTTTGTATGGTGGAAAATATTCATTATACATTCTTATTCTGCTCATATCGACCGTGTTATAATCACGACCGGCTTCAATGGCACCGTACAATGCGAAGTGTTTGACACAAGCCATGATCGTATTATTCTTTCCAAGATCATCACTCTGGTAACCTTTCACCATCGCCTTTGCAATCTGAGAACCCAGGTATGGATCTTCGCCAGAACCTTCAGACATGCGTCCCCAGCGCGGATCGCGAGAGATATCGACCATTGGTGAGAAAGTCCAGCAAATTCCATCGGCACTTGCTTCCTGTGCAGCAATGCGGGCTGATTGTTCAATCAATTTCATATCCCAGCTGCATGACAATCCCAAAGGAATCGGGAAAACAGTCTGGTAACCATGAATCACATCCATTCCAAACAGTAAAGGAATCTTTAACCGACTCCCTTCAACAGCTACTTTCTGGAAATTCCGAATCTTGCTAACCGACTTGATATTAAAAAGTCCACCCACTTTTCCTTCTGTGATTTTTTTCCCGATATCTGAACTGGCGGCCTGACCTGTAATGATATCGCCCGCAGCGGGCAAGTTTAACTGTCCGATTTTCTCCTCCAGCGTCATCTTACTCATCAGATTCGTGATGAATTGATTCATTTTGGGGTCATCTGCCTTTTGGGCATACAAAGGAGAACAAAGGATTACGGTGAAAAGCATTATTACAATAGTTAGACCTCTCATGATTTTGGTTGTTTATTCTGATTTAATGATTTTTATTGGTTGTGAAGTTCCATTTTCGTTGATGGCTTCGATCGTAAAATAGTAAGGTATGTCTTTATCCATCGCTTTGAACCAGTATTCGTTGGCACCATAGACCATGATGCTGTTGTATAATTTATCGGGGGCCGTTCCAATGTAAATGTTATAACCGTAAGCGTTGTCAACGGGTGTCCATTTAATCCAGGCACTCCGTTTGTCTTTTTCGGTCCGTAAAACTATAAAATTCTTCACAGAATCAGGTTTAATTCCGCGTCCGTTTCCAAAAATGCGTAATCCGCTTATCGCAAATTTGCCTGTCGGAACGTGGATGTTTTCCAATTTAATAAACCGTGTTTCCACAGGTTTTTGAAGTTCAATATAGTCATGTGGTACATCGGTTGTATTTTTGCCTTTGTCAATCAGCAGGTTCCATTTTTTCCCGTCAATGGAAGACCACAATTTATATTGATGGCAGATATTTGTTTGTTTTCCAAGAAAAGTAGCATCCTGATCGGCGTAATTAATTTGAACCGCCCGAACTGCAGATACTTCACCTAAATCGGAAGCAATCCACTCGCCAGCTTTATCAGATGCAGCACACCAGTATGTTTTGATGCTCTCGTCGACCGCGTAATTGGCTTTATATCCGCCAAACGAAGAAGAAACGGTGACAGGCTTGTTGTAGTTAAGCAACATCCATCCCGTAAACCTGCTTGTAAGATGATCAGCTTTTTCATCGGGCAGGTAAAGCGGATAATCGCCAAAGGCAGTATTACAATACATGACATCATCTTTATCGAAACCAGCAGGCCACAGACCAAGCCTCCGTTCAAAACTGTTTTTTACAGAGATCGACAATGTACTCACATGCCAGTAGTTATCCCACTTGTCAGTAAAAGTTGCCCCATGTCCTGCTCCACGCGCAAAACCACCAGGTTTATATGAAAAGGGCATTGACTGATGAATGAATCCGTCAAGAGGTTTATCAGACACTGCGACGCCATCCGCATAACCACTAATCTCAGTACCAGGCGCTCCATATTGGAGGTAATATTTGCCATTATGTTTGGTCATCCAAGCACCCTCAATAAACGGATTTAAAAATGTATTGTCCGAATATTCACCGAAACGTTGCCAGCCATATTTGTTATCGTTCAACAGTAATAGCTCTTTTCGTGCGCCAATAGGGGCAAATGTTTTACGATTTATCTCGATACCGTAAAGGGGATAGGAATTGCTGCTGCCATTGTATTGATATAACTTCCCGTTATCGTCCAGAAAAAAATCAGGGTCCCAACCACCTATTGCGAAGGAATCAACCGCTTCTTTCCATTCATTGGCCTTAGGATTGGTACTCATCCATATTGGGAAATTGGATGAATAGGTTGAGCCGAAAACCAACATGGTGTCGTTTTGTACCCACACAGCAGGAGCACAAAGATCGTCATACACTTTGTGGTAAGGTTTTAGGAAAGATTTTGACACAAAATTCCAGTGGCTTAAATCGGAACTCCACCAATATCCCCACTGGTTGGTAGAGAAAAGGTAATAATCGCCTTTATAGGTGACAATTACAGGATCGGCTGTAGCTCTGTGTTTACCCGATTCGGTGAAATTAGGGATTGGACAATAGCCATAATCGAGATTGATGGGATTGCAGTAGGTTTTTTGCGCTGATCCATTCGAAGACAAAAACAGCAAAAAAACAGCAAAAAACAGATTACGTATAGTATTCATATTCTGACTATTTACTGATTGAAGGAGCGGTAAAATCAAGTTTTTTCAGCCCACTTTGAATTTCGGGGCAACTCATAAAAAGTTTCCACAGTAAACCCGTTCTGTAATTTTCGATCATTACAATGATTGGGCCCTGATCAATCGCAAGATAGTTTGTTGCATACCAGTTATTCGTCTCACTAAAGGCATCCACAAAACCGTACTCACCCCAGATTTTATCGCCTAAATCGAAATAGAAATGCTTCAATGCCTGCATCGAATATTCAGGAGTATATGGAAAAGCAGAGAGTGCAGCCGTTGGTGTGATTACTCCCAAATCGTTACCGGGCGCATGTGCATTATAACCTTCAAAATTGTCACTCGCCGTAAGACCCCAGCAATTCTCTCCATAGCCTTTAAATTTCCTCGGATTTTCAATACACCATGCCCGGTTGATTAATGTGTGATTTTTATTCTGCTCCCAGTAATTGGCATACCTATCGGCCAAGTTAGTTGGATCTAAGCCTAAAAATGAGTACTGTGAAAAAAACAACGGACCGCCATAATCGAATCCCAGCGGCAGCTTGATTCCATAAAACTCTTTGTCATTTTTAAAGAAATTACTCTGCGCCCATCCACGATGATAGACAGCACTGCTTATCGGATACCGTTCACCGCTCGCAGCGAGCACATACATGATCAGGCATTCGTTATAACCTCGTACGGGGAAGTTCATTGCCCATCCGTTATTGGGACTCCAATGCCAGTACAATACCTCTTCCCCTCCTTTTGTAAACCAGTTCCATTCAATGTCGTTCCACAACCAATTGATTCGGTTACGCAACTGAGACTCAATATCATTGTCTTTATTAAAATATTGTCTTACACACAATAAACCCTGAAATAAATAGGAAGTTTCCACAAGATCGGCACCGTCATCTTTGCGGCTGAAGGGAATTGTTTTGCCTGTTGCACCATTCAGCCAATGTGGAAATACACCATGATAGGAATCAGCCTTACCCAAAAAATTAACCATCTTCAGCAGATGCAGGGCTGCAGAATCCCTTTTGATCCAACCTCTTTCTGCAGCTACGATTGTAGCCATCACGCCAAATCCAGTACCTCCTGTTGTGACAACTTCGTCACCATAACCATAAGCAGGGTTACTGCGTTCGCGAGCCATTCCGCTTACCGGGTGGGCGAAGTCCCAAAAATATTTGAACGTCTGTTTTTGAACAAGCGTCAGCAAAGCGGTGTCAGACAAATTCTGCTGAATCTCTATTTTCCCTTTTGTATCTTTTTTTGGTTGCAATTGACCAGCAGTCAACTGAGCCGCAGTAAAACAAAACAGCAGACAAACGGATACTGAAAAGGAACTAAAAATTTTCATAATTCTATATTATTGTATTTTAGACATTTACTAATCATAGATTTGGACTCTGAAAGCCAAGGTTTTTCATTCCGGTTTTTATTTCGGGGCAACTCATAAAAAGCTTCCATAACAAACCTGTACGGTAATTTTCGATCATTACAATTTGCGGACCCTGATCAATTGCGAGATAGGAATCGGCAAACCAGATATTGGTTAGATTAAAGGCATCGGTAAAACCATAATCGCCCCAGATTTTGTCTCCCAGTTTGTAATAAAAGAAACGCATTGCCGCCAACGATTCGGCTGGCGTAAATGGCAGTGAAGATATGGCTGCTGTCGGAGAAATGATTCCTAAATCATTACCCGGCGCATGGACCGCATAACCACTTATATTGTCGTCGCTTGCAGTAAGTCCCCAGCAATCTTTACCATAACCATTGTAGTTTAGCGGGTTGTCGAGACAATAATAGTAATTAATTTTTGAATGAGCAGTATTCTGTATTAAATAATTGGCATACAGATCCGTTAAGTCGGTTGGGTTAATCCCCAGAAAAGAGTAATGTGCAAAAAACAAAGGACCACCCAATGAAGGACCTAAAGGCAAAACCGTGTTATAATAGGTATGACCATTCTTTATTTGACCGTTTATCGCCCACCCATTATCATACACACTTTTAGGAATCGAAAATCCTGGTGAAGAGGCAGCCAGAACATACGTGATTAATGCTTCATCCCAACCATGTATGGGCATATTTATAGCCCACAAATAATCAGGGCTCCAGTGCCAGTATAACACTTCCTGGTTATTTGGTTGCCGAAACCAGCTCCATTCGACACCACTCCACAAAGTGTTGATATCGGAACGTAAACTGGTTTCGGTTGCATTCAAACCGTCAAAATACTGGCGTGCACAAAGCAAGCCCTGAATCAGGTAAGAAGTCTCAACCAGATCGGCGCCGTTGTCATTTACGCTAAACGGGACTGTCGCTCCGGTTGCGCCATTGATCCAATGAGAAAAAGCACCATGGTATCTCGTACAATTGTTTTTCAGAAATGAGGCGATCTTAACAATCCTGTTTAATCCGTCAGTTCTTGAGATAAATCCCCGTTCGATTCCCACAAGGATCGACATCACGCCAAAACCAGTTCCTCCGGTAGTTACAATATCACCCGAAGTATTTCGTTCGCGAGCCATACCCGAGGTTGGATGACCGAAATCCCAGAAATACTTAAAGGTCTGCTTCTGAACCAATGTAAGTAATTCCTGATCTGTTATTTGAGGAAATTTATCCACAGAATCGATTGCAGTTGTCATTTTAACATTCACAGCCGATAGTAGTGCGCCGCCAGTTGCTGATTTTAAAGTGGTTGAAATATCCAACATGTACAGCGTAATGCCATTCAGAAATAAGGTTGGCTGAATAACGATCGTGCTGTCGCTGTTCTCTAAAGTGACAGCATACGAAACAGCGCCGCCCGAATTGTCTTTAAACGAAATGCTATTTGAGACAGATGCCTGATTGAGACGTGCTCCAAATTTTAATTTAACAGTCGGTTTTAAATTGACATTAAAGCAATTGAAATTATTACTGATTTCATTTATTTTTAACGAACTAAAAGCAAATGACGCTGGAATAACGGGTGGTATAGGAATGTCGGTACCTTTTTTACTACAACCGTAAAAAACAGAGCTGATTATCAGAAAAGAAATGAATTTTAGCGTCATATGAATATTTTTTAAATCTGAAAAAAGAGGTTGCCACAATTTGGCAACCTCTTTAGATTAATCATCATCAAGCAGTTACTTACCTCTTCCTTCCAATAACATTAGCGCGCTTACCTCGCCGTCCTCCAAGGCTTTATTATAAATCCTTACTTCATCCAGCTGCCCGACTAAATAGCTTGCCCAATCCTGATTTGTGGCACCAGAAGTAAGGCTCGGGTTTGTTTGAAACTGGACTGTTCCAAAAACCATTTCTCCGCTGTTCGTGAAATTAAGCGGCCCAAAACCCGGCTGTGGTTGAGTTAAAACAAGAGAGCCGTTTACATACACCTTAAATGTTTCCGAAGTGGCATCATAGGAGAGTGCAAAATGTGTCCATTTTGTAAAAATATTAGGTAATCCCTTTTTCTCTATCCAAGTTTCAGCTGTCCCATTCGTAACATGAGCCTTGAATGTTGCAGCATCAAGGGTACTGGTATTTTCAAAGAAAATGTCGATATTACCCCAGAAACCAGCTGTATTTGAGAGATTTACCATTCCTACAATCCCATTGGTATTAAGAGGACTGTTGACCCAGTATGCAATTGTAAAACTGTGCATTCCTGTGATTGCACTTCCCGGAGTAAATAGCACATAACTTTTATCGGCACCCTGCAATCCCTGATCCTTAATTCCGTTGGTGAAACTTGTACCTGTATTTACGCCAGAGGTGTTGGATACGCTATCGATCAGGCTGCCATTAAATGCCCAGAAACCTACAAGATTGGCTGGTGCAATCTGTTTTGAGCTATTGTAACCAGCAATAGTAAGTGGAGGAGCATAGCTGGCAGGATCAAATTTATCATAGCACGATCCAAGTAAAAGATCTGTAATTGCAAAGGCAAACAGCTGTTTGATATTTATTCTTTTCATAGCCTTAAACTTTAATAATTAATACCCGGGATTTTGTGTTAGCAAACCTGCACTTAGATCAATCTCACTCTGCGGAACCGGCCATATTTCATTTTTATTGGCAGTCCAGCCTTTAGGTCCGAAAACTTCGGTTCCACGTCCCTGACGGATTACATCGAAGTAGCGGTCAAATTCCATTGCCAGTTCAACATGGCGTTCGTTGTAGATAGCTGTCCGCAAGGCTACCGGATCGGTTGTTGTAACTTCCGGAAGTATTGTTGTGTTACCTCCGCGTGCCCGCGCCCTGACAAGTTCAAGAGAGGCAAGTGCCTGAGGCGCATTTCCCGTTTCAATGGCAGCTTCGGCATTCATCAGTAAAACCTCAGCATAGCGGATCACCCTAACATTCTGCTGACATCCTTCATAGTATCCATTAACATAAAGACTAAAAGGCACATACGACTTTTGATTGTACATCATATTGTCACCTTCTGCAGGAATGGCATCACCCTCCGGAGTAGTTTCACCTCTGAAAATGATTGTGGCATCTCTACGGGGATCACCTGTTTCATAGGCCGCGGCAAGACTTGCTGTAGGAATATTAAATCCCCAGCCACCACCTGTTGACGCCCTTACTCCCTGAACCTGAGAATATTGAGAATTAGATGCGCCGGTATTACCTGGAATTAAAGCACATTGCAATTCAAAAACAGATTCCTGACAATTTTCGTTGGCAACTCTAAAAAGCTGTTCGTAGTTAGGAAACAGCTCGTATCCCATCGTCATTACCTGATTTGTATAAGTCAGTACATCAGCCCATTTTTTCTGGTACATGGCAACTTTTGCATGCAAAGCGAGTGCAGCACCTTTTGTGGCACGTCCGATATCGGCGGCGCCATAGGTCTGCGGTAAAACATTTGCCGCATCGCTCAAATCTGTTTCAATCGCTGCCCATACCTCAGCTTTGGGGGTTCTGGGGATATTGTATTCTGCCGAACCTGCGGGAACTTTCAGCCTTAAAGGAACATCACCAAAGGCCCTGACCAAACGGAAATAACAATATGCCCTTACAAATTTTGCCTCAGCAAGATATCGCGTCTTCAAAGTCTCATCCATAGATATATTTGGGACATTGTCCAAGACCTGGTTGCAGAAATTGATCGACTGATATTGACCGGACCAGAAATCTGAAAGCTGCCCTTCGTTTGAGGAAGCTGAAAAATTGTCAAAATTATTCATATAGGTGGCGTCTGTAGCATTACTCCCTTTTTCAGCATCATCAGATCCCATGCTTTCAACGGCAATAGGAGCAAAAGCAATATTATACCAGGAATGGAGATTTGCGTACATGGCATTAACTGCTTTTGTTGCATCATCGCCATTTACCCAAAATTGAGTTGCAGGAGTCTGTCCCTGAGGCGGAACCTCCAGAAAACTGTTGCTACAGCCATTCAGCATAAAGAATGCAAAAACAACCAGAAGTGCATTCAGTTTATACTTAAAAGAAAGAAAAATATTTCGCTTCATAATATCTTATTTTTTATTTATCAGAAAGTTACATTAACACCAACTCTGTATGTAGCGGAAAGCGGATATACATCAACATCAATACCTGCTTTGGTCGGACCTCCACCTATTTCAGGGCTGAATCCCTTGTAATTAAAGAAATTGAATGCATTTTGGGCATCCGCAAACAACCGGACCTTCGACATTCCCACTTTCTCCGTCATGATTTGTGGAAGGGTATAACCCAATTGTATATTTCTGACCCTGAAATAACTACCGTTTTCAACATAGAAAGAGTTGGCAAGGTAATTCTGGCCTCCGCCAATTCTTACAGACGGATAAGTTGTTGAAGTACCATTCCCATGCCAGCGGTTGTTATAAAAGTCCTGCGTGAAATTTTCGCTCCCGTATCTTAATCCCATATTGGCATTGTAAATATCCACTCCGGCAACTCCCTGAAAATCAATCGCCAAATCGAATTGTTTAAAAGTCACATTAGTGTTTATCCCATAAGTATATTTAGGATTCGGATTGCCAATTGCCGTCTTGTCAAAATCGTTAATCTGTCCGTCAGGTATTCCTTTTGGGCCACTGATATCGCGGTATTTAAAATCACCGGCCACAGCTGAAGCCTTTTGAGGAGAAGCCTGAGCTTCTGCATCAGACTGAAAGATTCCATCAACTACGTAGCCATAAAACTCGCCGATTGGCCTGCCTACAACTGTTTTAGTATTGAAATTGTTCGATCCTGTAGTTCCAACAGCCTGGTAAATTGGGTTAGCACCTGTAGAAACAGACAACACCTTGTTATCATTGATCCCCACATTGGCGCTGATTCCATATGAAAAATCATTATTAATATTTGCCCTCCAGCTGGCAGCTATTTCAAATCCCTGATTCTGATAACTTGCCTGGTTACCAATCAACTGGTTACCGGTCATACCAAGAGAACTTAAAATAGGGATTGCGAAAACTGCATTTTCGGTTTTCTTTTTGTAATAGTCAAGATCAAGGCTCAACCTGTCTTTGAAAATTGTGGCTTCGAGGCCAATATCCGTTCCAACCCCTTTTTCCCAAACAATAACAGGTGGCACAATCGTATTTACGCTTGCACCAATAGCAGGTAAGTTGTTCCAAACTGCAGTCAGGGCATCACCGGTAGAAACTCTTTGACTGGCCAGATTACCAGGAACAGATGCATTTCCTATTTTACCCCAGCTGCCACGTAATTTCAATGAATTGAAAAAACTCTGATTTTTCATAAATGTTTCATCGCTGACAATCCATGCTCCCCCAACTGAAGGGAAATAACCCCATCGGTCAGCAGCTGAAAACTTTGACGAACCGTCCGCTCTCATTGAGAAATTCAATAAATACCTTCCCATATACGAATAGTTTATTCTTCCAAAATAAGAAGCAACTTTTGTTGATAATGGAAAAGCCGGAAGTTGCGTATTATTAATATCAACATCTGTAATACGGTAATTAGTACCTAACGCGAAATAGTATTTTCCATCGGTAGTGACAGGTACATTTTCACCATATTTACTGACACTTGTATAGTCATATGATTGTGCTGACTGGCCAAGCAGAATTTTAATAGTATGATCTTTAAACTTATTGTCGTAAGTCAGCGTATTTTCCAAAATCCAGTTGCGGTTTTGATTGTCAGTAACGGTCAATTTGCTCAATGTATTTTTAAAAGTGGCAGAACCGTTATAAACAGGTATATAATTCACAATGTTACCATCACTGTATTCACCACCCAGACTGGAACGGAATACAAAATGTTTTGCAAAAGTTATATTCGCATACACATTCGCCGTTGCCCTGTTGATTTTAGAAGTTTGATTATACAAATCAATGGTTGCCTGCGGATTAAATTTAGCACCGTCTCCGAGTGGAAAATCAGCGGGGTCACCATAACTACCATCGGCATAATAGACAGGAAGTACAGGATAAGCTGCATAGAGCTGATGAAAAATTGCAGGATTGTTATCCTTCGATTTACTATTCGATCCAGTAACGGTATAACCGACCTTAATTGCCTCCGAAATTGCAAAATCGTTCTGTAATCTGGCAGTGTATCTTTTGTAGTCATTCTTCTTGACAATACCGTCCTGATCCAAATAACTTAAAGAGAGGTTAAAGGTCGATTTTTCGGAACCGCCGCTGACAGACACCTGATGGTTGGTGACCATTGCATTGCGTAAGATTTGATGATACCAGTCAGTACCTGTTCCATAACTCGCAGGATCAAGTTTTTGAGTTCCGTAAAGTTCGTTCATCATCGTGGCATATTCATTTGCATTGGCCATCTGAATTTGGTTAGTCACCTTTTGGAAACCAACTGAACCAGTATAATTTACGATCGTTTTTCCGGCTTTACCTTTTTTAGTTTCAATAATAACTACACCATTCGCCGCCCTGATTCCATAAATGGCTTCACTGGAAGCATCTTTCAGGATACTGATATTCTCAATGTCCGAAGGGTTTAAAAAGTTAATGTCATCAAACCATACTCCATCGACTACATATAAAGGAGTGGCGCTGCCGTAAATTGTTCCGACACCCCTGATTTTAATTTCCGGTGACGCACCAGGCCTTCCACTGCTGGTAATTTGTACACCAGCTACTTTACCTTGAAGGGAACTGATTGGATTAATTGAGGCCTGCTTTGTTCAATAGTTCGTTAAATTTTAAGCGGCAATTTTGCCATAATCCAATAGTTCTTTGACAATTTTTTGATTTTTTGGCGTGTTTGGGTTAATAGCGAACCTGCACATAAATCGTTCGAGCATCAAAGTATTGTTTAACAGGG
>JAATGF010000123.1 GCA_015654795.1 Bacteroidales bacterium | reverse complement strand
AGGGTTCAGGAACAGTAACGTATACTGCAACATCCGCCAACTCCACCGGAATAATCTATAGCCTTGATGCTGTCTCAGTAGCAGGGGGCAATAGTATTGTTCCAGTAACAGGAGCAGTGACATATGCAGCAGGATGGAGCGGAACAAGCACTATCACCGTGAGCGCAGCAGGTTGCAATGGTCCAAAGACAGCGATACATACCGTAATCACCACCTCAACAATAGGCATCCCAGCTATTCCAACGCCATCAGCAACAACTATTTGTCAGGGGAGTACCAATACAACTTACATGACCTCAGCAGCGAATGCCACCAGTTATACATGGTCGGTAACAGGAGCAGGAAATACAATTTCAGGAACAGGTACAACCGGAACAGTAACCTGGTCTGCCGGCTTTTCCGGGGAGGCCACAATAAGTGTAAAAGCTAACGGGTGTAACGGGCCATCTGCTTCCGCCTCCACCACGGTCACTGTCACGCCGACGGTTGGAACACCTGTTTTCGCATTAGGCTCAGCATCCAACAGGTGTCAGGGTTCAGGAACAGTAACGTATGCTGCAACATCCGACAACTCCACCGGAATAATCTATAGCCTTGATGCTGCCTCGATAGCAGGAGGCAACAGTATTGTTCCAACAACAGGAGCAGTGACCTATGTAGCGGGATGGAGCGGAAGAAGCACTATCACAGCAAGTGCAGCAGGTTGCGATGGTCCAAAGACAGCGATACATACCGTAATCACCAACCCACCGGTAGGCACGCCGGCTATTCCAACGCCATCAGCAACAACTATCTGTCAGGGGAGTGCCAATACAACTTACACAACCTCAGCTACCAATGCGACCAGTTATACATGGTCGGTAACAGGAGCAGGGAATACGATTTCAGGAACAGAGGCAACCGGAACAGTAACTTGGTCAGCCGGCTTTTCGGGGCAAGCCACAATAAGTGTAACCGCTAACGGGTGTAATGGACCATCTGCTTCAGCATCAACCACGGTAACTATTACTCCTGCTCCAACTGCAACAATAGGTTATGCTGCACCTTTGTGCAGTGACGATTTGGCCACGCACCCGGTAATACTTACCGGCTCAGGAGAAGGAACTTATAGTGCTCCGGCAGGGCTGTCGATTGATCCTTCATCAGGTGCAATAGTACCAGGATTAAGTACCCCAGCGACATATACTGTTTATTATTCAATCGACGCTTCCGGTGGATGCAGTACTTATACTGCCTCTACACAGGTTCAGATTGGGAATATCCCGGTATTGGAAGCTATTGAAGTTAAAAATGTTACATGTGCAGGATCAAACGATGGAGCTTTAACTGAAAAAGCTTCAGGAACTGATACATTTACATACGAATGGTCTGGCCCTTCGTCTTACCTAAATACAGGTGCAAGTATAAATGGTCTGGTTCCCGGAATTTATACAGTTAAGGTGACCAATTCAGATGGATGCACACAAACAGGCAATGCAACAGTTACAGAATCTGCCCTTCCGCTGACTATTGCATTGACTGGAACAAATGCATCAAAAGCCGGAGTTCCTGATGGAACAATTAATGTCACAATTGAGGGTGGAACAATGCCATATAATTATTCATGGGCGGGTTCCGGATCTTTTACTTCGATTACCAAAGATTTAACGGGTCTTAAGTATAGTTCTTATCATTTAACTGTTACCGATAATTATGGTTGTGTAAAAGATGATTCATATGTAGTTAAGGATCCGCCCGCAGCAAATGACGATTTTGCCAATACTATCGAAGATAAGCCATTATCAATTAATGTTATTTCAAACGACACGGATGCCGATGGGACAATTGACCCTTCAACCGTTGATCTCGATCCATTAACAGCTGGTCTTCAGAGTACATTTTCAGTAGCTAATATAGGGGTTTTCTCTACCTCTTCTGCCGGGGAAGTTAATTTTCAACCTGCTTCACATTTTATTGGATCAGTTGTTATACAATATGTTGTAAGGGATAATGACGATTTAATTTCAAATGTTGCAAATATATCTGTCAAAGTTGTATTAGGGAATAAACCTCCTATTGCAGCTGATGACAATATTACCATTGCGGAAGATAATGCAATAAGTGGAAATTTATTCGACAATGATAATGATCCGGAAGGGAAAACATTAACTCTTGAGTCTTTCGCTATAGGTTCAACTACTTATACACCGCAAACGAGCGCAATGATTAATGATGTTGGCACTTTATTGATCAATCAGAATGGGACATTTACATTTGTGCCTCATGAGAATTATTATGGTATCGTACCTCAAGTGAGCTATAAAATAGTTGATGTTGAAGGTTTAAGTGCATCTGCAAATCTAAATATCACAGTAACTCCTGTAAATGATCCACCAGTGGCTGTAGCAGACAATTTAGAGACTAAAGAAAATAATAAGCTTGAAGCAAATATTCTTAACAATGATTTTGATATAGAGGGAGACGCTATATCATTGGATGTTATTCCGATAAAATCTCCTACTCATGGTACGTTGGTGCTTTCTCCTAATGGAGATATTACCTATCAGCCAGTAATTGATTTCATAGGTAGTGACTCGTTTACATATCAGATTTGCGACAATGGCAATCCTTCCTTATGTTCTATCGCGATTGTAACAATACTGGTTGGAAAAGATGCTAACTGCGATATTTTTGTTCCTAATGTTTTTACTCCAAACGCGGATGGAGTGCATGATTATTTTAAGATCCGGTGTTTGTATAACTATGAAAACCCTGTAATAGAAATATTTAGTCGCAACGGTAATTTGATATTTAAGAAAGACCATT
The DNA here is from genome assembly GCA_015654795.1 of Bacteroidales bacterium. GTDB lineage: Bacteria > Bacteroidota > Bacteroidia > Bacteroidales > Prolixibacteraceae > JAAFHB01. The sequence goes on along the minus strand of JAATGF010000123.1, from coordinate 12,408 downwards.
ATGGGAATCTGGATTATTGGGGGAGTGAAGATCGGGCATTCTGGAATGGACGTTCGGAGAATAAAATGAATTTGATAAACGGCGAACTACCAGTTGGAACCTACTATTACATCCTTAAATTGGGTGATGGGAAAGTCCTTACCGGTTTTATCTACCTTGGAAAATAAATAAATCATTTATCTGATCATAAGCGCTTCAGTGAATAGGAGAAATACAAGTAAAGAACCATTATGAAAATCGTACATAAAATAAGAAAAGCTGCTCTGGCATTGTTGATAATAAGTGGTCCTTTGTTTTCTATTGGTCAGCAGGATCCAATGTACACCCAATATATCTTTAATCTTCAGACTATTAATCCCGCCTATGTTGGAAGTTGGCAGACTATGGGGTTTTTAGCTTTGAGCAGACAACAGTGGGTTGGGTTTTCAGGTCATCCCACTACTCAGACTTTTTCTTTTCAAACGCCGTTGAGCACTCAAAATGTTGGAATTGGATTTGACGTTGTGAGTGATAAAGCGGGACCTATACGGCGAATTATGGTTAATTTGGATTATTCTTACAGGATTATGCTTAACACCAATACTTCATTGCGTTTTGGTTTAAAAGGTGGGTTCTCTAACTATAATAATGATATAAATAGCTTAGAACCCTACCCTGATGGAACTCCTGATCAGGTGATATCGGGGTTAGTTGAGGATGAGTTTATGCCGAATTTTGGTTTTGGTGTTTTCTTGTCATCGCCTCGTTATTATTTAAGCTTGTCGTTACCACGCCTCCTTCAGGAGAGCAAAGGCAATTTCTCTACGATGTCGGACATCCGTCAGTTATATTTCGCGGGAGGAATTGTGTTTAATATATCTGACAATATAAAATTCAAACCCACATTTATGACGAAAGCTGTAGTGGGGAGTCCATTCCAGTACGATATTTCTGCAAATTTTTTGCTGGCGGAGAAATTTTGGATTGGTGGTATGTATCGCTCAGGCGATGCGTTTGGTGCAATTGCTCAATGGATTATCAATAGCCGATTCAGAATAGGGTATGCCGCAGATTTTACATTTACCGATATGAAAAATTATCAACATGGCGTTCATGAGGTGATGCTCTCATATGAGATTGCATTTACGAAGCGGAGATATGTATCTCCCCGTTATTTCTAATTTGTATTTAATTTAAGATCATTTGGTTATAACTTTTTCAGAAATTTTAACCTGAGTTTTGTTATTCAGATTTCATGATAGAGATTTTTTTAACTTTTTAAAATCAAAGAATCTATGAAACGCATATTTATCCTTTTCTCAATATTGATTTCTCACTTTACAGGTAATTCACAGTCAACAAATTCTGGATTATTTGATTTGTCGACAGTAAAGATGTCTGAAATAATGTCGAATACAATCCGGAGTGATTTTGGTCCGGCAGTTATTGGTGATTCGATTTACTTCTCTTCTTTCCGTGACGCAGTGATTGAAAAGTCAGATAAGGAGCTGAAGGCTAAGGAATTTTACGATCTTTACAAAGCCGCCGTTGATGTTTATGGAAATGTGGTAAGCGAGCGGCAGCCTTTGGAGGAGTTTATTACCCGATTTCACGATGGCCCTATATCATGGTGTGCCAAGACTGGCGAATTATTCGTAACACAGTCAAACTATGTGAATCCTTTGGTGAAATATCAGCCATTTAGGAGTGAAGAAGTTAAGCTGCGAATTGTTATTGCAAAGAAGGTTAAGGGTAAATGGACTGTAATAGAAGAATTCCCGTTTAATAACGTGGAATATTCAGTTGGTCATCCAGCAATTAATGCTTCAGGAGATACGCTGGTGTTTACCAGCGATATGCCCGGCGGGTTCGGAGCGACTGATCTATATTTGTCAGTTCGAAAAGGTGGAAAATGGAATACTCCGGTGAATCTTGGTTCACAGGTTAATACAAGTGGAAAAGATGAATTTCCTTTTATTACCGGAAATAGTTTTTCGCAGCGGTTTTTGATTTTTGCATCAACAGGTCATAATAGCAAAGGAGGTTTTGATTTGTTCTATAAAAAGTTGAATTCGAAAGATGAAGTTTCTCAATTCCCTGAACCAATAAACAGCACAGATGACGATTTTGCAATGAATTTGCCCGAAAATGTGGAATTTGGTTACGTGACGTCCAATCGTCCGGGTACAGGGAATGACGATATTTACAAAATCACCTTTGATAAAGACCTTGATTACTTGCAGGAGATCGTAGTTGTAAATAGTAAAACACGCAAACCGATACCGGGCGCGATGGTCAATTTTGGTGATAAAAAAAGTGGCATGACCGGAGTCGATGGCAAATCTTCATTCTTATTTAAGAAAAATGCTGTTTGCAAAACGACAGCATCCGCTTTTGGATATAAAGACAATCAATTGACAATTTCAATCGGAACTCCCAAACCAGGCGCTATACTGAGGGATACAATTCCGCTTGATATGATTGTAAATGAAAAGATTGTGTTGAAAAATATTTACTACGATTTCGATAGATGGGATATTTTGCCTGAATCGGCTGTTGAACTTGACCGACTTGTTTCACTCACAAAAGAGAACCCCAAAATGAAAGTTGAACTTGGCTCGCACACTGATGCCCGCGGTTCGGAACAATATAATCTAAGATTGTCTCAATTACGTGCCCAGGCAGCTGTTGATTATATCGTTTCAAAAGGGATTGAAAAGTCGAATGTCAAAGGGATCGGGTATGGAGAATCTCAGTTGATTAACAAATGTTCAGTCACTCAACCATGCACATCGGCCCAGCAACGGGAGAACAGACGAACCGAACTTTTTATTCCCGGATTTTTAAGCAGTGAACCAGTTAAGCAAAATATTGGAGATTATTCAGATGGAAAGCCTGACCATTCACACAATTACAGTTCGTATAAGCAGCACGGTTCGATATTTGCGCAGACTACAAATTTAGGGACTGTCGGAGCCAATGTCGCAGAATTTAGCCTTATTTTGGGTTCTTTCAAAGATACAATAAATGCCAATAAATTTGTTCAGCAGCTCAAAGCTGATGGCTTTGAAGCAATAATTCTTAATGATTCTGAACCTGTTAGGGTTGGAAATAGATATCAAAGTTTGGGTCAGGCCAGGAAAGCGCTCGATAGTTTAAAGAGTAAATCTTATATTGGTTGGATAATTCAAACCAATTGAACTGTTAAATTGGTCTGAAAATGCAGGTCGCAGAAGCGGAAAAGGGCGATAAGGAGAAAGGGCGAAGGAGAGACTGAGGGAGTGTCATTAAAATAGTCATTGGAAGGTTCATTGGCTTCGCTGTCATTGAAAAAGTCATTATGGTTAGTCATTATGAAATTTTCGTTTTGAGGATCCGATGCTGATATAGTACCTGATACCAGACTCGATACGAACCAAACATAGAGCAGACATAGAGCAAATACGAGGGAAATAGGGAGCAAACCCATCCGCGCTGTGTGTTTCAATGATGATAGATCTGTATTAAAAGTGCACTGTGCTTCGAGGGTCCACGAATCCTGAATTGGCAAAAGACGACATTTATTTCCATTCCTTAAGTATTGCAAATCAATAGATACTGTATTTGCGATTTAATTTGATGACAACCCACTTCAGCTGGCTTTTTCTCTCTACCTTCTTTTTATACCATACCGGATCAAATGCGTTTACATAAAGCTTCTCATTTATATCCATTCTAAATAGTCATTTGCAAATAAAAATTTTAATGTGATTATTATCCTCTTTCTCAGAATTAGTAAATTTTTAAGTGTGTTGCAAATCAGTATATTGTAATTGTTTAGTTTATCCTTAACAGAGGCGCCTGAAATAATCAGGAATTCTTATTCCAATTGACTTAGCTTAATCATCCCCTCAACTATTTTCTGAATTTCCCATTTATATTATGATGAAACTGAAACTTTCCTGCAGATGATTCGTTCAATTTGTTTTATAAGCATAAATTGAATTACCAACAACCAAAAATATTACTCAGTTATGAAACCAATCAACTTAACCAGCAAAAGAAAATTCCTGCTTTTTTGGTTTTTAATATGTACTGCTTTTGTAGGTCAAGCTCAGTTTGCCATAAAGTATCCAGTTTCGGCACAGGGGATAACTGTTTGCCTTGACACTACTTTATTAACTATACATGTGGATGTAGGCGCAGTTACAACAAGTAATGACACCGTCTTTGTTAATTTTCCGCAAGGAATCAGTTATATACCAGGTTCTGTGTCAAAAACCGGAGGAAGTTCTGAATTGGGGATTGAAGATGCTGGAGGTACACCCGAGTCGCCAAAGTTTGTAATTACTCCTGCAGAGCTTACAATTGGGCAGAATATTATTTTTACCTTAAAACGGCAGGCGTTGTGCCCTGCCAGGACATATGCAACTGATGGAGGTATCTTTAAAGATGCTGTTACAGTGAAAGGTTCTGCTGGTATAACCAGGGACATTGATACTGCTGTAAATTCATATAATGTAAACTATCCTTCTCTCTCATTTACACAACCTGCTATTGTCGATAATACAGTTCCGGGCGGCATTTACTCACGTACTTTTGCCATTACTAATGGTGCAGGTGGATGTGCTGATGCAGTGCATTTTTATATCGTTTATCCTAAGAAAGGTATCGAATTGCAATCTCTTACATTGGATGGTAATATGATTACTCCTAAATCCGTTAAAGGCGATACCCTGTTCTATACGATTAACGGTAAATTGCTCACTTCCGATGGTCGGTTGTGTAATGGTGAAAACCTTGTGTTTACAGAAACTTTTAAGGTGAAGCAATGTAATTCTGCATCTACTACATATTTATCTGGCTGGGGATTGAGTCCAGATGATTGGTGCCAGACGTCAGGCGGGCAAGCTACTATTTCCTCTGCCATTGGCGTGCCTGCCTATACAAATATATCAAGGGAAAATATTGGATTTGTTGATAAATGTACTCCATTTGATTATAAACTCACGCTTACAAACGGAGGCACCGGCGATAAAAATGCTGCCACAATGTATGATATTGTTATTCTGCAAGGACAAAATGGGCAAAATGCATTTCCTGATCCAATGGACACTTCATTATTCACTCTTAGTAATGTTAGGGTAGGAACTTTATCTGTTCCTTTTACGATTTCGCAAGGGATTATGTCCATCAATCTGAAGAATTTATTTACATCCGACCCTGACGGGGCTGGAGGATTAGCTGATATGGACGGTGATGGTTATTATGATGATTTGCCCAATGGGCAATCTGTCGAATTCAAGGCTACGTTGAAGTTCAATTGTTCAGTTACATGTAATACTGAAAAAGCACATTATGGATTTTCAGCCACTCTTAAGTATCACACGATATGTGATACAATACTAATAACAGCGGACAGATTAAATTCCAATTTACCTTTACTTGATGCCGATGAAATTACTGAGGAACAATTTTTGGGAAAGGCTTATGTGCCATCCAACGTTAAAGACAATGTGCCTTTCAGATTGAAATTAGACGCAGGCTACTATGTGAATACTTCTTATTATGATGGTGTTAATACCCGCTATCGCTGGAAAGTAGTGATGCCTTCAGGTGTTACGGTTTCAGGTTCCGGTAACGCTACCTACGGTTCGACACCAGTTGCATTTACTCAGGTTGGCGACACGATTATTTTTACGTCCTCTACCAACTTGTTCAATACATTCAGTATTAATCTGGTTTATAATTGTGACGCAGGCGGCGGAGCAAAAAAATTCGACTATACACTTGAGAAAATACAGGACATCAACACCTTCTGTAAATGTCAGGGAGATCTTGTTTGTGCAACAGTTTCAACAATGGCTTTCTGCCCCGGTACTTGTGTAGCAGGTCCTACCACATATATTCCTATTGTCAGACGCACCGATGGATCTTTGGGCTGGACGAATGCAAATCTTACTATGCGACAAAATGCGGCAATCATTAGCTCGTATGATTTGTCTAAAGCCCTTTATTTAGATACACTTCAGATAGCTGGATCTGCAAGGCAAAACAATACTGCTTCGAACCTTCACCTGGAACTGGTGTTGGATAAGACAACTGAGGAGCCATCTGGTTTAAACAAACTTATCCCGCTTTCGGCTATTGTAAATATCCTCAGAGGAGGAGTTTTAGTAAGCACTGGAATTCTGAATATTGCCTCTCAGTCCAATTCTACTTCCACGCAACAATATATTGATTGGGATATTACATCCTTACTACCTACAGGCGGTCTGATGGCTGGAGATAGTATTTACACTTTATCAAAATATCAGGTTTCTACCAACGATGGATTATCGCTAAATGATGTTCAATCTGGTGACCGATGGGCTTTTTATAATCTTAAAAACTCCAGTGGAAAAGATGAATGTAATTTTGTGATTCCTGAAATGTACCTGGTTGGTACATTTATGGAAAACCGAACAAATTCATTCGATGCAAATGGTTGTAATTCCTTTACTTTGGGTGATCGGACTTATTATCTTGCCCGACGATTCAATACATCCGGTGTAATGTATGAAAACGAATACCGGCCTGGAGTATATATTGATTCTGTAGTATTAGATATTCCAGTTGGATATGAATTTATTTCGGCGGGCTTTCGGACAAATCAATTCCCTGCCCCAATTTCCATGACCCCTACTAATATTAATGGTCAGATTTACACTTTTGTTAATCCAGGTACCTGGAAAAATCTACCAATTACTGTAGCAAATAACTATGGCGGGTTTGTTACTGTTGAAGTTAGGCCGACATGTGCCACTCAGCCGGTTGAAAATATTAATGTTAAAACTTTTATTCGGGATTTTTATTATGCGTATGCTGGCCGCAATACCCCTTCGGGAATGTCTGTCATCCTCGAAGGACCTGCAGGTCGTACTGATCCAATATTCAATACTGTTATCTCAAAACCTGATATTTTGATAAGTGATCAAACAGGTTTGATACAGGCTGCTGCACCCACCGAGAGTTGGGTGGTGCGGTTATCCTCTATAAGTACATCAGCAGTACCCTATACATGGCTTGGCATACCAACCAATCCAAGCGTTAATGTTGTTGAGCTTAAAGACGTATTATCAAATACGGTGATTACTCCCATTGCCTATCCGGGAGGAAATTGGTATCAGTTAAGCACTTCAGGTATCCCATCAGGTACAAGTAAGGATTATCGCATTTCCTTCAATTACACAGCGTCTGCAAAGGATAGTTTAAAGGTACTTGCCGGTTGGAATTGTGGCGGGTTCCCTGCTAATCCTAATTCATATCCTTGCGGAGTCGATTCCTTATGGCTTAAATTTTCCCCTGTTATTTCAGAAATTGAAATTATCCCTAAATCTTTACCGGTTGGTCCAATTGATTTATGTGTTCCAGCTAGCTTTAATTACGCTGTAAACTGCTCACAGGCCGGCAACACGATTAATAATACCTTTTCCATTAAAGTTCCCGCTGGATTATTCCCGGTTACCGGCAGTTTTGAAACTGAATATCCACTGGGTGCAAACAACTGGACTGTTTTAACTCCCAGCATATATGGCAATACATATACTTACAATCTTACAGAACATCCTGCATATCCTACTGACACCGGTTTGCCCGGAACTCTAAATGCCGCCACTGTAAATCATCGACAGATGGGAGTAAGGTTTCAGACTACCACTGATTGCGATTTTGTGGCTAACACGAATTTTATAGTCAAAACGACGGCCGACCTCCCGTCTGGCAAATTGGCTACTGGCAGTTTAATCTCAGTAGCGGGGCCAACTATTGTTATTTCCGGCGTAAATCCTGCTTATACTACTGTTAATTCAATATCATCTTCTGATCTTACCAATTGCAGTAATACCGCCATGATTAGCATACAGAACATGATCGTAGGAGGGACGACAGGTACTACCGGCGCACTCAAAATTGAATTGCCTGTTGGTTTGGAACTTGTACCTAATTCATTTTCATGTTCTTCTGCTTTTTGCCCTACTTTTATCAGTAGTATTTTGCAAACCAATGGTAAATTACTTTTGATTTACAGCATACCATCCGGAATTTCCGCCGGAAGTGCCATGCAATTCAGTATTGGCGTAAGGGATAATAGTTTAGCACTTTGTGGAATCAATACCATTGATCTTCAAACAGAAGATGTCGTAACTGGCATATCGTGTGCTTCAGCTCCCGGCGGTGTATGTTCCTCTTTAGGTGTAGTAACTGGTACGACAAATGCAACTTTCACGATTGACAGACCCACGCTGGCTTTCACTTCGTTAACCGGAAATGTAACATCTACATCTCAAGACAATTCGGAAACTTATAACGTCGACTTTACTGTAAATAGTACTGGCACTGTTAATCTGGCAGCTTCAAATGCACTTACCATTGATTTCTACTGCGCTGACGGAGTCGGCAATCCCATGGGGAGTGTACTTTCAACCTATACCAATGCGACAGCTTTATCTGGTGGTAGTGCTTTCTCAGCGGGCCATACGTTTAAGGCAATAGGATGCAGTCCTGCTGGTGATCTTGTTGCAGTTGTCTCCACTGGTAGTAATTGTCTCTGTTCACCGTTATTGCAAAAATTTCATGCCAACGTAATGCCTATTGCTAACGCAGACAACGCCACCACTGCTGAAGACACTCCAATTACTTTTAATATTATTGATAATGATATTGATGTGGATGGGGCAATCGATCCGCATACTATTGATCTGGATCCATTAATGGCAGGACAGCAAACGAACCTTACTATTGACGGACAGGGGACCTTCGCCATAAACACAACTACGGGCGAGGTGACTTTTGACCCTCTTGCCGATTTCGTCGGCTTAGTTACCCCTATAACTTACCAGGTATGCGATGATGGCATTAAGCCAATGTGTGGTCAGGCGGCGATCACAGTTTTGGTAACTGCTGTAAATGATGCACCTATGGCTGTCGCAGATAATTTTGAGACGAAAGAAAATCATAAACTGGAAGGAAATGTTTTGAATAATGACTTTGATGCAGATGGGGATATTATCACAGTAAGTATTGATCCGGAACAGGCTCCTACTCATGGTACATTGACGCTCTCTTCTAATGGTGATTTTACCTATCAGCCCGCACTTGATTTCAGGGGTATTGATTCGTTTACCTACCGTATCTGCGATAATGGAACTCCTTCCTTATGTTCTACTGCAATAGCAACAATTGTGATTACGAAAGATGATAATTGCATTGTAAATGTTCCAAACTCTTTCTCTCCAAATGGTGATGGTATTCACGATATTTTTAAAATCAGATGCTTATACAATTATGAGAATCCTATCATTGAAATATTCAATCGTTGGGGGAATCTGGTCTTTAAAAAAGATCATTATGGAGATGTCGACTATTGGGGTAGTGAAACTGATGCATGGTGGACAGGAAGGTCTGATAATAAATGGACAGTTGGGAATGGACTGTTACCTGTCGGAACTTATTATTATGTTCTTAAGTTGGATAATACCAATGTTTTAACTGGATTTTTGTTCTTAAATAAATAACTTAAGAAAACCCTTGAGGCCTCCTTTAACTGGTATAATAACCAAAAAGATATAGATAAAAAGCTATGAAAATACTTAAAAGAGCAACATTGGCAACGCTAATGATTATGGGAGCACTCTTGTCGAAAGGACAGCAGGATCCTATGTATACTCAATATATTTTCAACCTGCAGACTGTCAATCCAGCTTACGTAGGCTATTGGCAAACGATCGGGATAACAGTAATATCCCGACATCAGTGGGTTGGTTTAAATGGTCATCCGACAACGCAGTCTTTCTCGTTTCAGACACCTTTGAGATCGCAAAATGTTGGGATAGGCCTAAATGTTATAGCCGATAAAGTCGGGCTCGAAAAAAGACTTTTAGTTAGCTTAGATTATTCGTACCAGGTTTTATTATCTGAAAATACATCTTTACGGTTTGGATTAAAAGGCGGATTTACAAATTACAGTAATAATCTGACTGATTATGAGCAATCTGATAATTTGTCGGACCCAGTTTTTCAGGCAAATATTGACAACAAGTTTATGCCAAATGTTGGAGTCGGACTATTTTTATCATCTCCCAAGTATTTTTTGAGTCTTTCATTACCAGGGATAATTGAAAACAGTTATCAGTCGAATGTAAATAATTACTCCTCCAAATCGGAGTTGCGGCACTTCTTCTTCGCAGGAGGAATGATGTTCAATCTATCTGAGAATGTCAAGTTCAAGCCAACATTTATGACAAAAACAGTGGCCGGAAGTCCATTCGAGTACGATCTCACTGCAAATTTTCTATTGGCAGAAAAATTCTGGATTGGGGGAATGTATCGATCGGGTGATTCTTACGGGGCAATAGCGCAGTGGATTATTAATAAAAAATTACGGTTAGGCTATGCTTACGATTTCACAACCACTGATCTAAAAAATTATCAAAACGGGGTGCATGAAATTATGATTTCTTTTGAATTCGTTTATGCAAAACGTATCATTATTTCGCCAAGATACTTTTAAAGTAAAAGACACTAATGATATTCAGTAAATATTTAACCCATTGATTAATAAATTGTAATAATGGAAACGCCATCTGCAAAACACAATATTATTTTGGTTATTTTGATATTATTCACCTCTGTTACCTATGCCCAAATTCAAGGCAATCGTCTATTTAATGATTCTACACTGAAAATTTCAGAGATACGTACAAATTCAATCCATAGTGATTTTGGCCCTTCTGTAATTCATGATACACTCTATTTCACCACCTTTAATGATAAATTGATGGGAAAGACGGATAAAGTACTGAAAAAAAAGAAGTTTTATGATCTCTACCAGGCACAAATCGATAGCCAAGGTGATGTTATAGGTGAACGTCAGCCTATTAATGAATTTGCCACCCGATATAATGAGGGTCCGGTATCGTGGTGTGAAAAAACGGGTGAACTCTTTGTGACGCAAAATTATGCTGATCAATCAGCTAAACTGAAACCTTTTCAAAAGGAAATCAACCGACTGAAAATTGTCATAGCAAAACACATCAACGGTAAATGGAAATATGTAGCTGACTTCCCTTATAATAATTCTCAGTATTCGGTAGGGCATCCTGCATTAACAGAGTCGGGCGATACAATAATATTTGCAAGCGATATGCCGGGTGGTTATGGCGCGACTGATCTTTATATGTCAGTTCGAAAGAATGGGAATTGGGATACTCCCGTTAATCTTGGTCCTCAGATTAATACAAGCGGGAAAGACGAATTCCCATTTATTACAGGAAATAGTTATTCTGAACGATTTTTAATTTTTGCATCAACAGGTCATAATAGCAGGGGAGGCTTCGACTTGTTTTTCACGAGACTAAATGATAAAAAAGATGAAGTTCATCAGTTTTCGGAACCAATAAACGGTGTTAATGACGATTTTTCAATGCATTTACCAGATAATGTGGAGTTCGGCTATGTGACTTCTAATCGGCCTGGAACCGGAAGCGACGATATTTATAAACTCACTTTTGATAAATACATATCGTATTTGCAGCAAATATTTGTTTTTGATGTTAAAACTCTGAAACCTATATCGGGAGCTCATGTCGATTTTTGTAAAAGAAATAGTGGTGAAACAAACAGTGAGGGCGAAATTTCTTTTCTATTTGAAAAAAATGCAGTTTGTAATGTTACTGCTTCTGCCGTGGGATATAAAGATAATAGTAAGCTAATTAAAATTGGAAAACCTATACAGGGAAGCATATTGAAAGATACGATATTTCTTGAAATGATTGTAAATGAAAAGATTGTATTGCGAAATATTTATTACGACTTTGATAAGTGGGATATCTTACCTGATGCGGCGAATGAGCTTGATCGTCTGGCGTCTGTGATGAGAGAAAATCATGAAATGAAGGTCGAATTAAGTGCTCACACAGATGCGCGGGGTACAAGCGATTATAATCTTAAATTATCTCAAAAGCGGGCACAGGCAGCGGTTGATTATATTATTTCTAAAGGGATTGATAAGGCAAGGATTACAGGTAAAGGCTATGGTGAATCGCAACTAATCAATAAGTGCAATAAGGACTGTACCCCTGTCCAACATCGTGAAAACAGAAGAACAGAGATTTATATTCCCGGATTTTTAAGAGGAGAACCCGTCAAACAGACAGTTGGAGATTATTCGAATGGACAGCCTGATCATTCACACAATTACAGTTCGTATAAGCAGCACGGTTCAATATTTGCGCAGACTACAAATTTAAGGACTATCGGAACCAATGTTGCAGAGTTTAGTCTTATTCTAGGCTCTTTCAATGATACAATAAATGCCAGTAAAGTTGTTCAGCAGCTCAAAGCTGATGGCTTTGAAGCAATAATTCTTAATGATTCTGAACCTGTTAGGGTTGGAAATAGATATCAAAGTTT
>JAATGF010000162.1 GCA_015654795.1 Bacteroidales bacterium | reverse complement strand
GTATTTCTTAAGCCACCATGAAACCGGCATCCGTTTTCAAATCCATTTATTATACATTCTTAAAATATCTTCCCCCGGAATTCTCTCTTGATCCGTTACTATGAATTTTGTCGTATACCCTTGGCAGGTTAATGAATAACAGATATTTGTGAAAATCTTATTTTATGCAAAAAACCTCTCTTAGTAGTTTGATATCAACAAAAAAACAAACCTTATTAAACAACATGAAATAAGGGAATAAGGTTAGGGATTGAGAAGGATAAACTCTGTTACTGAGGTTAAAGAAGTTCGGAAAATAAGGTTTTTCCTGGCAGAAAAAGGTTCACACAACGGTTCAGTTTCTACAATACCGTAACCGCTACGCGGTAAAAAATTCTGTTGACAATATTTTTTGATAAAGTCTAAGCCTGACGGATATGCAAATTTTAGGGATTGTCATACACCCCGATTTTGGTGTTATACTTTTTTCAACACAAATTAAAAGTACAACGGAATGAGAGGTAACGTTCCACGTGGAGCATTGTTAATAAAACAACCCCAAGTTGTTAATAACAACCGATTTTTATATAATTTCCAAAATTGAAAATATGACCAGTAATTGTTCACTTTAAAATTGATTATGAGAACGCTAACAGTTTTTACTTTTTTTGTTTTGGTGACGTCCTTTGTTTTGGTTAACTGTGCCCAGTCTTCAAAACGTATTCGGAAACCGGTAACGTCGATAAAAATAATACCTAAAAATAATAAACATACAGTCGGAGATAAGCTTACTGTAGATTTTAAGACCAAAATTAAAGACGGATCTCTAAGTAAAACGGAGTTTTTCGTTGATGGAAAATCTGTATTTACGAGTGATAAAATTGAAGGTTCTTTTGAAATAGAATCCCACAATATTGAAGTCGGGACCCGTTATCTGAAAGCGGTTTCAACTTTAAGTGACGGAACTACAGGTGAAAATTACACTGATTTTCTTTTGGTATCAGATATTATTCCTCAAAAGTTTGGCTATAAAATTATAAAAGCTTTACCTCATGGTTCTGATCACTTTACCGAAGGATTTGAAATTCGGAATGGTTTTCTCTATGAAGGAACAGGGCAGGAGGGATCGTCTTTTATTTATAAAATCGATCTTTCGAACTGGAAAGTAGTAAAAGAATATAAACTTGATGATAAATATTTTGGTGAAGGAATTACAATTTTAAACGACAAATTATACCAGCTCACCTATAAAACTCAAATTGGATTTGTCCGAGATTTAAAGACTTTTGAATTGATAAAAACCTTCACTTATAAAAATGCACAGGGATGGGGATTTACCAACGATGGCAAGTATTTGATTATGAGCGATGGTACAGAATTTCTTACCTATCTTGATCCTGAAACTTTGGCTGAAGTAAAGCGAATCCAGGTTTGTAATCAAAAAGGTGTTGTAACAAATATAAACGAACTTGAATACATTAACGGCGAAATCTGGGCGAATATATGGACTACTGACACCATTGTTCGGATAGATCCTAAAACAGGCAAAATAGTAGCTGAGATCGATCTGAAAGGACTTTTATCCTCTAATCTTACCAATCAAAAAACGCCCGCTGATGTTTTAAACGGAATTGCCTACGACAATGATAAAAATAAAATCTATGTAACAGGTAAACTTTGGCCAAAACTATTTGAAATAGAATTAGTTAAAAATACAAAGTAATCTTAAAAAAGTGTTTGCGTACTGTCTTTTCTCCAGGTTCTGCCCAAATGAGTAAAAGCCAATTCAGTCGCCTCCCGACCACGAGGGGTACGTTTTAGAAATCCTTCTTTTATTAAGAATGGTTCATACACTTCTTCAATTGTTCCGGCGTCTTCGCTTACAGCTGTTGCAATAGTGGTCAATCCAATCGGACCACCTTTAAATTTATCTATAATGGCACTTAAAATTCTGTTATCCATCTCATCAAGACCATACTTGTCAATATTCAGAGCTTCAAGCGCATAACGGGTGATCTCAAGATCAATAATGCCATTGCCTTTCACCATTGCAAAATCACGGACTCTTCTTAAAAGAGCATTTACGATTCGGGGAGTGCCACGACTTCGCCGTGCAATTTCGACAGCAGCATCCTGATATATTTGTACATCAAGTATTCTTGCCGATCGTTTAACAATGTCTGTTAAAACTTCAATATCATAGTATTCCAGGTGACAATTTATTCCAAACCGAGCCCTTAAAGGAGCTGTAAGTAAACCACTTCTCGTCGTGGCTCCGATAAGTGTAAAATGATTAAGTTCAAGCTGTATGGATCGGGCACTTGGACCTTTATCTATCATTATATCAATGCGATAATCCTCCATTGCCGAATAAAGATATTCTTCAACAACCGCGCTTAGTCTGTGAATTTCATCAATAAAAAGCACATCATTATTTTCGAGATTGGTGAGTACACCCGCTAAATCACCTGGTTTGTCCAACACAGGACCTGAAGTAAGCTTGAGATTTACTCCAAGTTCGTTGGCAATGATATTTGATAATGTTGTTTTTCCTAACCCCGGAGGCCCATGTAACAATACGTGATCAAGTGATTCACCTCTCATTACAGCTGCTTTGACGAAGATTTTAAGATTATCAACAATTTTGTTTTGTCCACTAAAATCGTCAAACCGCAGAGGCCGCAGCTTACTATCTAACTCTTTATCAATATTTTCTGTACTATTTCCACGCAAATCAATAAAATCATCCATACACGCAAAAGGCTTTAGTCACAAAAGTACGCTTTGAAATCGTTAAATCAATCATTCTTTTATGGCAAGAAACTTAAAATTTCACGGAATTTATTGATATCAAAAGGTTTTTCAATAATATCATCCATACCACCATTAACACACTTTTCGCGATCGTTATTAATTGTATTGGCAGTAAAAGCAATAATAGGAGTATGTCCTAAACTTGTATTCTGGCTTTCCAGTATGCGTATTTCCTTTGTTGCTTCGAATCCATCCATCACGGGCATCATGATATCCATCAAAATTAAATCAAACTTCTTATTTTTAAACATTTGAACTCCTTCCAAACCATTCGCAGCAATAGTAACATTGTAATGATACCTGGTTAAACTAATTTTCATTAGTCTTTGGTTCAGATCATTATCTTCTACTAAAAGAATTGCCAATTTGTCATTAAAGTTCATTTGCTAAAACATTAGTTCAAACATCAAATTTACACAAATTTTAGTCCTTAGATTTAAACGTAAGTAAAATAAGTGTAAACAATTTTCAACAAGTGTAATATTATTAATAAATGGTTTAAATATTTTAAAGAGATATTTATTTTAATAGTCGGTTCATAAGGTTTAAAAGTTTTACAATTTTTATTTGTTTTTTTATTTTATTTAAGTTGTAAAGATATTTTTTAGTAAATATTAACAAGTTATATTCCTTATTTTTAATATTTTACTTTTCTATCAACTGATTGTTCATACTGATGTTTGTTTCTAACACAACTTTGGATTTAGTTATTTTTGATGTGTATTACTCATTCATTTTTGATGATTATTTTAGTCAAAGTTTATTTGCATTTTGTCCGGGCTTTTATATACAAGGAGTATGTTTTTCTATTTTGAAATATTAATAAAAATAAAAGAACCATTTTTAACAGGTAATTAACAAGGGTTGTTAACAAGTTGAATGTATCGGAAAACTAATATGCAAATATCAGGTTAAAAAGTTTGTTTCGTTTTACCGGCACATCTTTTGTATATAAATGTCGTTTAGTTAAGAATTTTGATGTTGTTTCGTGTTCCGAATTTTCGCATAGCTGTCAGGTTAACAACTATTTATTTTCGAATTTCATGCATTTTGAAAGCATGCACAATAATGAATGAGACAAATAAAAGTCTTCTACAATATTGTAACCGCATACGCTGTAAAAAATTCTGTTGACAATCTTTTTTGATAAAGTTTAAGCCTGACGTTTATGCTAATTTTCGGGGTTGTGTTTTCATATGGTGATTTTTTTATTGTTACAAAGTAATCGGGAGTGATGAAACTCCAACCTCAAAACAGATAACCAGGGACTGCACGTTAAGACGCATTTTTTTACCACATAGTTTTGTTTTGCCATTTTGCGGACACTTCAATTATAGAAATACGTCGTTTTGCTTTTTCGATTACTTAATAATTCTGTTTTTTAAATTATAATATTTTTATATTTTATGTAAATAAATGTAAATTTGGGTATGTATTATTTCAATTTATTCGTGTCCTTTATATTTGGAATATATAACATTTGTTTGTTCTAATTGTTTATATTGGTAATCTAATGACAAAAGTATTTAGTATTTTTAAAAGTTGGTATAAAAATAAGATGCAATGGAAATTATAGGATTGGCTTCAGATCATGCAGGGTATGAGTTGAAATGTGTTATAAAAAAACATCTTGAAAAACGTGGATATGTTTTAAAAGATTACGGGAGCGATTCGTCGGTAAGTAGTGATTATCCCGATTTTGCACATTTAATTGGGTATGGCATTGATAATGATGAGATAAAGCGTGGTTTTGTTTTTTGTGGCAGCGGCAATGGTATAAATATGACTGTGAATAAACATCAGGCCGTAAGATCTGCTCTGTGTTGGAATACTGAAATCGCTGCCTTGGCGCGACATCATAACAATGCGAATATTTGTTCATTACCTGCCAGATTTATTACAGAAGACGAGGCAAAAAATATTGTTGATGTGTTTTTAAATGAACCTTTTGATGGTGGACGACATTTGAAAAGAATAGAGAAAATTCCATTATTACCAAAGTCGGACCTGTAAAGATGTAGTAGGGAGAATTGTAATAATTTGGTCTATTTTTGCATTTGTTTTTGAAAATTATTTAATGTCAGGTATTTATTTTCATATTCCTTTTTGTAAGCAAAAGTGTAGCTATTGTGATTTTTATTCGACGAGAGATTCAAATGGAATTGCTGAGTTGGTAAAATCTGAGGTTAAAGAACTGATCTTGCGGAAGGATTATCTCAATGGTGAAATTGTTAAGTCAATTTACTTTGGAGGTGGAACACCCTCTTTATTAGATAAATACAAAATTGAGAATCTTCTGAATTGCGTCAGGCAGAATTTTGATATTTCTGATGACTGTGAAATAACTTTCGAAACCAATCCTGATGATTTGACAGAAGAGTATTTACAGCGTTTGCGTGAGTGCCAAATTAATCGTTTAAGTATTGGAATTCAAAGCTTTAATGATGATGTTTTGAAGTATTTGGGTCGAAGACACGATAGTAAAAATTTAGATTATTATATTGAAACCGCGAAAAAAGTGGGCTTTGACAATATTTCTGTTGATTTGATTTTTGGGATTCCCGGAATGGAATTGGCTATATATCTCGATTCTCTTAATAGGGTTATTCAATTGGATATTCAACATATTTCGGCCTATTCACTTACTATTGCGGAGGGTACATTATTTTATAAATTAAGGAAACAGAATAAGTTAAAAGAAATTGATGAAGAGGATTCCCTGATTCAATTTAATAATACAATTGACATTCTTTCAGCGCAAGGCTTTAATCATTATGAAATAAGTAATTATGCTAAGGATGGTTTCAAATCACGTCATAATTGTTCGTATTGGGAAGGTGTGAATTATTTAGGAATAGGACCGTCTGCTCATAGTTATAATGGTGTTTCCAGACAATGGAATATTAGCAACACGCGGAAATACTGTAATTCGATTGACAGGGATGAACAATTTTTTGAAGTTGAGCATCTTTCTGATAATGATAAGTTTAATGAGTATGTGATCACCAGATTAAGAACTTCAGACGGCGTTTCAAAGAAGTTTATTGAAGAAAATTTTGCTGATTGTGTTTATAAATCTTTTATAAAGGAAGTAAATAATCTATTGAAACAGGAATTAATTTATCCTTATGATGATAGGATAATATTGACACGAAAAGGAATTCTAATTTCTGATTATATTCTTCAATTGCTTTATTTTGTTTAATCAGCTTCAAAAAATGACGAAACAAAGCCTATTTCATACAGAATTATTTATACCATCAACAATAGAAGGGTTAAATAAGTGCCTTGACGTAGTGGATGAGTTAAAGGAAAAATTTGGTTTAAATTTTGATACATGTTTTCGTTTGCATACGGTAATTGTTGAAGCTGTCGAAAATGCTTTTATTCATGGAAATAAAGGTGTTAGGGAGTTGGAAGTACGAGTTTATATTTCAATAAGTGAAACTGAAATATTTGTGGAGGTTGAAGATAATGGTGATGGATTTGATCTGAATAGTATTTCATCTCCTGTTGACGGGACGGATTTAAAGAGCGAAGGGGGGAGAGGAATTTTCTTTATAAAAATGCTTAGTTCAAGTTGTTATACAGGTGGGAGAGGAAATATTTTACGAATAATACTTAATAGGTAATGGCAATAGTTTATAAGGCTGAAGGAGTTAAGAGACCGAAACTCAGATATCGGATTGTATCGAATTGGTTAAAACAAGTGGTACTGAAATTTGGTTGTATTGCCGGAGATTTGACTTTTATTTTTTGTAGCGATGAATATTTGAAAGCGGTTAATTCTAAATATTTGAATCATGATTACTATACAGATATTGTGACTTTCGATTACCGTGAGGGTGTCGTTGTTTCGGGAGACATGTTTATTAGTGTGGAGCGGGTTGTTGAGAATGCGGGGTTGTTTCAATGCAGTGTTGATGATGAGTTTTTAAGGGTAATGGTTCATGGTCTGTTACATTTATTGGATTTTAATGATAGTAATGATTCACAGAAAGTGATCATGAGAGAAAAAGAAAACGAATGCATTTTTATGTATAAGGAAATTTGTAATGAATATATTAAATGAATACGATATAGTTGTTGTTGGTGGTGGTCATGCCGGATGTGAAGCAGCTGCTGTGTCTGCTAAGTTAGGATCTAAGGTTTTGCTGGTTTCGATGGATTTGAACAGGTTTGCGCAGATGAGTTGCAATCCTGCGGTTGGCGGAATTGCGAAGGGACAAATAGTTCGGGAAATTGATGCGCTTGGTGGAAATATGGGAATTATTACCGATTTATCCACGATTCAATTCCGAATGTTAAACCTCTCGAAAGGACCGGCGATGTGGAGTCCTCGGGCGCAGTGTGATAAAATTAAATTCTCAGCGAATTGGAAAAAAACACTTGAGGGCATTAAAAATTTGGATTTTTGGCAAGGAACTGTTGTAAAACTTGTTTTTGACGGAGATTCTGTTTGCGGAGTGGAAACTGAGATTGGAGTAGTTTTTAAATGTAAAAGTGTAATATTAACAAACGGAACTTTTTTGAATGGACTTATGCATTTTGGTGCATCTAAGGTTTCGGGCGGAAGAATTTCGGAACCGCCGTCATTTGGGATAACCGAGCAATTAACTTCGGCTGGTTTCAAGGCTGGCAGAATGAAAACAGGAACTCCAGTCCGAATTGATAAACGAACAATTGATTTTTCGAAGTTACAAAAGCAGGAGGGAGATGAGGGCGAGAATCAATTTAGTTTTTTACCAAATACTAGATCTGGTCTTAAGCAATTGCCATGTTATATTACTTATACAAATTCCAAAGTTCACGAGATTATAAAATCCGGATTTGGAGATTCACCGTTATTTGATGGTACCATTAAGGGACTTGGGCCGCGGTATTGTCCGAGTATTGAGACCAAACTTGTTACTTTTGCCGATAAAGAACAACATCAATTATTTCTTGAGCCAGAAGGAGAGGACTCGCTTGAATATTATCTCAATGGCTTTTCGTCTTCATTAAATTGGCAGGTTCAAAATGATGCTATTCATTGCATTCCCGGATTGGAACAGGTAAAGATTTTAAAGCCCGGGTATGCTATTGAGTATGATTATTTCGATCCTACACAATTGAATTCTACGTTGGAAACCAAGCTGATTGGAAACTTGTATTTTGCGGGGCAGATTAATGGTACAACGGGGTATGAAGAGGCGGGGGCCCAGGGATTGATGGCTGGTATAAATGCTCACCTTAAAATTAACGGGAAAGATGCCTTAATTCTTTCACGTAACGAGGCTTATATTGGTGTTTTGATCGACGATTTAGTGACAAAAGGGGTTGATGAGCCATACAGAATGTTTACGAGCAGAGCAGAGTACCGCTTATTATTGCGACAGGATAATGCAGATGAGCGACTCACGCCAATAGGGTACCGCCTTGGATTGGTTTCAGAAAGCAGACATGAAATCTTCTTGAAAAAGCTGGAGTTCAGGAATAGGGTAATGGATTTTTGCAAGAGTTATTCTATGAAGGCTGATTTATTAAATGATCTTCTAATAGAGAAAAGCACTGCCGTTTTAAATCACGGTACGAAGCTTGATTCGTTAATAATGCGTCCTCAGCTCTCAATATTTGATTTTATACCTGTTATTCCGCGGTTTGAAAAATTGTATAATAGTATTGATATTGATATTCGCAAAGAGGTAATGGAATCCTCAGAGATTCTGATCAAGTACTCCGGATACATAGACAGAGAAAGTTCTGTTGCAGATAAATATCGTAGACTTGAGGGTATTGTGATTGACAAAAAGTTTAGTTATCAACAACTTGTGTCTTTATCTACGGAAGCTCGACAGAAATTGGAAAAGGTCCAGCCAAAGACGATTGGGCAGGCAAGCAGAATTCCCGGTGTTTCTCCGAGTGATATTAATGTGCTTTTAGTTCTTTTGGGTAGATAATGTTCCACGTGGAACATTTCGAAATTTAAATTCTTTAATTGAAATGACAAAACAGATTGATCTTGAAATCGTAAAAAACTCCATTCGCAATATCCCCGATTTTCCTAAACCGGGAATTCACTTTAAAGATGTCTCCACATCTTATCAGGACGGTGCGATATTTGGTTTCATTGCATCCGAAATTTATGAACATTATAAAGGTGTCGAAATTACAAAAGTAATCGGCATAGAATCGCGTGGATTTATTCTTGGGAGTGTTTTAGCATACAAATTAAATGCCGGATTTATTCCCATTCGTAAACCCGGGAAACTTCCTGCTGAAATTTATTCTCAATCGTATGAATTGGAATATGGATTTGATACGCTTGAAATTCATCGGGATGCTCTCAACGCGGATGATGTTGTATTAATTCATGATGATTTGCTTGCGACAGGAGGTACAATCAACGCTGCCATCGATTTATTGAGGAACTTCGGCGTTTCTAAAATTTACACTAATTTTTTTGTTGAACTTGATTTTTTAAAAGGAATAGATAGAATTGATCCAACAGTAGAGACTTGGTCTATGATCCATTTTTAAGATTTGAAAGATGGGAAGCGAAGATTTATTTTCCGGTAAATTAAAGGAGATTGTTTCTGTCCTACCTGACTTGCCAGGGGTGTACCAGTATTTTAATTCTGAAGGCAAAATCATCTATGTAGGAAAGGCAAAGAACTTAAAGAAGCGGGTTAGTTCCTACTTTTCAAAAGTTCATGACAATCGTAAAACTACAATTCTTGTTCGCAAGATTGCAGACATTAAGCATATCGTCGTAGATTCGGAGGAAGATGCATTACTTCTTGAGAACAATCTCATAAAGAAGTATCAGCCCCGGTATAATGTTTTGCTTAAGGACGATAAATCTTTTCCATGGATTTGTGTTAAAAACGAGCCTTTTCCCCGTGTGTTTTTCACCCGGAATGTTATTCGGGATGGATCTTTGTATTTTGGACCGTACACCTCTATTCCAATGGTTCGAACCATTCTCGAAGTAATAAAACGGCTTTACCCAATTCGTAATTGCAGTTTAAATTTGTCGAAGGGTAGTATCGAGAGGGGTAAATATAAGGTTTGTCTTGAATATCAAATTGGGAATTGTAAAGGTCCCTGTGAGAATTTACAATCCGAAGAGGAGTATCTGGATGGAATATCTCAGATAAAAGAAATTCTCAAAGGAAATTTGTCTTCTGTTGTGGCACACCTAAAAGAAAGAATGAACCAATTTGCGCAGGAATACAAGTTTGAAGAAGCGGAGAATTTCAAGAATAAAATTTCAATACTCGAAAATTATAAAAGCAAATCTACCATTGTTAGTTCCTCAATCACCAATGTGGATGTATTTTCGTTTGATGAGGATGAATTGTATGGTTATGTGAATTTCCTGAGAGTGGTTGACGGTGCAATTATTCAAGCTCACACACTCGAAATCAAAAAAAGGCTCGATGAATCAAAGGAGGAATTGCTCGCATTGGGAATTATCGAAATCAGACAAAAGTTTTTTCTTAATTCGAAAGAGATAATATTGCCATTTTCAATCGATATTCAATTGAAAGAGGTCAAAATGATTATTCCTCAGATTGGCGATAAACGAAAACTGTTGGAATTATCTGAAAGAAATGTAAAGTTTTATAAGCTGGATAAAAATAAGCAGTTATCACTTAAAACGCCGCAAAGCAGGACTGACAGATTGCTTGAGCAAATGCAAAAGGATTTACGATTGCAGGATCTGCCTTATCGTATTGAATGCTTCGACAATTCAAATATTCAAGGCGCACAACCGGTGGCGGCTTGTGTTGTTTTCATTGGAGGTAAACCAGCTAAAAGGGAATATCGCCATTTCAATGTTAAAACTGTTGTTGGTCCTGATGATTTCGCATCGATGGAAGAAATTATTTTTCGCCGGTATGATCGGGTGATCAACGAAAAGGGACCTTTACCTCAGTTAATTGTTGTTGATGGGGGTAAGGGTCAATTAAGCTCTGCGATTGGAATTCTTGAAAAACTTAATATTCGGGGGAAAGTTGCGATAATTGGAATTGCAAAAAAACTGGAAGAAATTATTTATCCCGATGATCCTATTCCGTTATACCTTGATAAAAACTCTGAAACATTACGCGTCCTTCAGAATATCAGAAATGAAGCACATCGTTTCGGCATCACCTTTCATCGCAATAAACGATCTAAAGAGTTTATAATTAGTGAGCTTGCCCAAATTCCAGGAATTGGAGAAAAAACAATCGAAGTATTGTTGCGGAAATTTAAATCGATCACCAGGCTAAAAGTTGCGCCACAAAATGAGATAATTGAAGAAATAGGAGTTGCGAGAGCAGAAAAAATCGAAACCTATTTTAAATCGCTAACAGAACAGCTCTGAATGCAGTGATCGCTATTGCTTGTGTTTTTATTTGCAGATTAAAATAAGAACATACAGAATTCAGCAATATTAAATAAGGATAGTGAACTGATTTTTGGATCGTTTTTTAGTATTTCACAGATTGCTTTATATTCATGCTTTACATTTAGTAATACCTCAAAAACATATTGATAGTCTGCGTTTTGACTGGTATTAATATCCGTTTTTACACCTTTAATTATCCCTTTTTCTATTTCCAATTCAAGCATTACCGATTGATTCGGCAAGTTGATATTATTTCGGAAGAGATACTTAGGCGAATAGCCATAAATCCATTCCCACGTTTCAAATTTGCTTTTTGAAATTTGATTAATCGACTTTGTTTCTTGTTCGGTAATAGGAGTAATGTTATAATTTTCGAATTTGCCTATTATACTTTGGAATAGCGTTTGTTTAAACTCTTCAATCGATTTTGGATTCTCCAGGTAATTCGAAATATTTGTTACTTTCGATCTGACAGATTTAATAGATTTGTCAATGTACTTTTGTGGGTCATTTTTTAATGCAAGGGAGAGTTTGCTTAAGTCGGCGTTTAAAAGAAGGGTTCCGTGTGACAGAACCCGCGTTTTAAAAATATGCATAGCATTCCCCGATATTTTTTTCCCATCAATAAGAAGATCGTTTCTCCCCGAAAACATGACATCAAGCCCCATATTCTGCAGCGCTACGAGTATGGGGCTTGTAAATTTCCTGAAATCTATCTGTTCAAGATTTGTACAGTTGTGTATAAAGCTGAAATTCAGATTGTTTAAGTCCTGATAAACGGTTCCGCCGCCAGAAATTCTTCTTGCCAGTTTAATTTTATTCCCGATTACGTATCGCAGATTAATTTCGGACAACAGATTTTGATGTTTTCCTACTACGATGCAGGGTTCGTTAATATATACCAGGAAAATCTCCTCGTCACTTATTTTAAGTAAATATTCTTCCGTAGCTAAATTAAATTGTGGGTCCGTACTCGTGGAAATAATGCAGCGCATTGTTTGAATTCATTTTTAAAAACAGTTTCTAAATCGTGTTACGCAAAGATATATTTCTGCCGTCAATATTTTATGTGCGGGCATATGTTGTTGGAATCATTAAAAAAGTATATTTGCACACGAACTACTTAAAAAGTATTACTATGGCGGTGACACGTTTCAGCGTTTCTCTCGAGGAGGAACTATTAGAAGCTCTTGATGGTTTTGTTCAGGAGAATAAATATCCTAATCGTTCCCAGGCATTGCGTGCCCTAATTGAGAAGAATCTGGTTGAGAAAAAATGGCAGTGCAATAACGTTGTAGCTGGTGCCATTGTATTGGCACATAGTAATATAAAGAAAGAAATAGGACTAAAACTAATGGAGATACAAAGTCAGTATTCCGACATTATTCTCTCTTCACAGCGTTATTACATCGAAAGCGATACCTGTATTGAAATTGTAGCAGTCAAAGGTGTTGCACATCGATTAACAGAATTATCAGATTTGCTGATTGGAATAAAGGGAATTGCACATGGTAAGCTGATTATGAGTAAAGTAAATTAATTTTTTTAGTCGTTCAGTAACATCTTTTTGAAATAACGTAACACCAAAGAAATATTCTATGAAGAAGCTAATCTTTTTGCTATTTATCTTTCACGGATTAATTAATAATGTCTCCGCTCAGGCTGACGATGATATTTTAAAAGACACCATCAATATCAATGAGGTTGTCGTAACAGGAACAACGACAAGGGTGAATAAGAATATTATCCCTATGGCAATTTCTGTAATCAGTCGTTCACAAATTGCAGAAAGTAATGAATCGTCTTTACTTCCTGTTTTAAGCGGAAGAGTGCCCGGATTATTTGTCACAGAAAGGGGAGTGACAGGTTTTGGTGTTGCGAACGGAGCGGCTGGCCAGATTTCGATCCGTGGCATTGGTGGAAATCCTACGACAGGGGTGCTTGTCCTGATTGATGGCCATCCCCAATATATGGGAATTATGGGCCACCCGCTTGCGGACTCCTATGTCGCTTCTGATGCGGAGAGGGTAGAGGTTATACGAGGGCCTGGTTCGCTTCTTTATGGCTCGAATGCAATGGGTGGTGTGATCAATATTATTACCCGCAAACAGACTAACGATGGATTTAACGGGAATGCCCGTTTGATGTATGGTTCTTTCAATACCCAAAAATATATGGGTTCTGCCGGATATAAGAACAAACGTTTTTCTATCTTTGGTTCAGTGAACCATGATCAGACAGACGGACATCGTCCCGATTCCGAATTCAACATCACGAATGGTTATTTAAAAATCGGTTATGAATTGAGCAATCATCTCAAAATCGGTTCTGATTTCAGTCTTGCGAAATTTAAGACCACAGATCCTGGCCCTGACACTATAAATGCTGTGAAAGGTAGTTCGCTCGACATTACGCGCGGGTATTTTTCTGTTTTTCTTGATAATGAATATGAAAAGTCTTCGGGTACGGCGAAGTTCTTCTATAATTTTGGTGAACATGATATTACAGATGGTTTCCATAGTACCGACAAAAACTGGGGGTTGAATCTGTCCCAGGCTTTTAAGCTTTACCCTGGAAATACACTTTCAGTTGGCGCCGATTTTATCAATTACGGTGGTAAAGCTGAGAATTTAAAAGAGATGAACGGGGAGGGCATTTTGTTTGCCGACACTACCTTATATGAGTTAGGCGCCTATGTCGCGATGCAACAAACGGTGTTTGAAAAGATAACTTTGAACGGTGGAATACGTATTCAGCACAGCGAAAGATATGGGAATGAATGGATTCCATCGGTTGGATTTGCCTGGCAGATTTTGCCGTCAACCACCTGGAAAACGATGGTTTCCAAAGGATTTCGTAGTCCTACAATCAGGGAATTATATATGTGGAATCACAACCCCGATTTGATGCCCGAGCGAATTATGAGTTATGAAACCGGCGTTTCGCGATCATTTTTAAATGGAAAATTAAATGCAGAGCTTACGGGTTATATTGCTGACGGAGATAATCTTATTGTTACAGGCGCTATGGGAAATCTTTATAACAGCGGCGTTGTTCGGAATAAAGGGATCGAAGTCGCAGTAAATGCAAGTCCGGCTAAAAATCTATCCTTCGACTTATCCTACAGTTACATTCATATGAAGTCTCCGTTATTTGCGACTCCCAAACACAATCTATTTATCGGTGGCCGATATAACTGGAGAAAGATAAGTTTTTCGGCCAGTATTCATCAAATTAATGATTTGGATACAGAAGTCACTTCAGTTACTAAACTTGAAAGTTACACACTTGTCAATGCTAAAATGGTATACCATCTGACGCCAGGCCTTGAAATATTTGCAAGTACCGAAAATCTGTTAAATCAGAAATACGAAATTAATCGTTATTACCCAATGCCGGGAACCACACTGTTTGGCGGATTAAATTTCAATCTGGGAAAATAATCTCCGATTTAAGTTTTATGTAAAATGTTTGGCCAGGTGATGCAATCCTTCCCAACGTTCCCATTGAGCAAGGAATAATAATCATTGTTTCATATTCATTCTACGGAACCAGAAGCAAAGAAATCTTTCTTATTGTAGATTGTAAATTTTTCGGTCAGATAATCCTGTGTTGTTACAAATTCCAATTTCCGGATTTCGTGTTAGTTGAAGAAAACAGAAGATCGGATTTATCTGGCTGACGAATAAAAGGATCAAGACAGAATTCCGGGGAAGATATTAATCGTGCATAATAAAATGGGTTTGAATACGGATGCCGGTTTCATGGAGGTCAGGAAATACAGGTTATGGAACTTCTACCTATATCAAATCCCTCACGGGATTTTTAAACAGGATTTAATGTCATTGAATTATGAATCCCGTACATATGGAATTACGAATTATGTTTCAGATCTGAGACTGGCATGCCTTGTCTCCAGGGGTTCAGGAAACGTCCTATGTTTTTTTCCTGATAGTCTGTAATCTCCCCATAAAACTACCACCGGAAAAAGGAGCCCGAAGTTGGTACGAGGAAGGTCGGGAGTTGATACAGACAAGGTACGGAGGAAGTGGAGTGCCTTTATCGATACGATAAGGTAGTAAGGATTGGGATCATTCAGATCAATATAAACTGAGAGGACGCCAGAGGCCACGAGAGGCCGCGAAAGGCCGCGAAAGATTTAGCCGAAATAATCAGACAATTGGCTTTTAATGACAAATTAAAACCTCTTCGCCAAAAGAGAAGGTCGTTTGTTTCAATTTATAACCTTCCCATAAAACGATCACCGGAGGAAGGAACCCGATTTCGGTACGGAGTTGGTCAGGAGTTGGTCAGGACCAAGTACGGAGGAAGTGAGGCGCCTTTTTTGATAGGATAAAGGTAAGGAGAAAACGTATAGTTTGGATTAACTTTTATTGAGATGGACTGAGATGGACGGCCGTGGACGATGCTTTGCTCTTTTCTTTGATGACTTTTATTGGAAAAATTATTACTGTAACACAAGTAAAGATCAGAAGAAGATGAATACAAATCGCAAAAATAGTATTGAGTTGAAATGAAATTAGAAAATCTGCAAATTTCAGAACAGATCAAATCCTCCAACTTTTCAGTTTGATCCCTTTTGAGAAGTTGAAATTTTAAAGGCTCTATAACGATTTGTATGGGCAAGACTAACATTCAATTTGTGTATATTGCCACTTCGCCGCGAAGCTTCGTCAACTTTAATACCCACGCGAAACGTCATAGAACCATTTTAAAATAGGAATACAACATTTATCTGTTTGCTTCAGTTATCCCGATAATGATTTTCTTTCACATCATTTTGGTAATTAGTGATATCTGAATTTTAGTAAATTTTTACTTCCGAAGTGCATTAAGCCTATTCATTAGTTCGGCGACCCCTTCGCCTGCACCTTTCGCAATGACCTGTACCCTGCGGGGGAGTGATGCCGGAGGATTTGGATCGATAAGAAAGAGCGGCGCCGATGCTGGTGCATAGTTTATTAAACCGGCTGCAGGATAAACATTTAGTGAAGTACCGATGACGCAAAGGTAATCAGCGGACTCTACGATTGGAATAGCGTCGTCCATTGCCGGAACTGCTTCTCCAAACCAAACGATATGTGGTCGCAGCTGACTTCCTTTTTCGCATTTATCACCCATTTTCATTACGGGGTCGACCAAAGTATAAACCAGGGAAGGATCGACCGAACTTCGGGCTTTCGTCAGTTCGCCATGCAGATGGAGCACGTTTGTTGAGCCTGCTCTTTCGTGCAGATCATCAACATTTTGAGTTATAATTTGTACGTCATAGTTTTTTTCAAGTTCGGCCAGCAATATGTGTCCGCGGTTCGGTTTGCTTTCGATCATCTGTTTCCGACGGTCGTTGTAAAAGCGGATAAGTAAATCGGGGTTTCTGTGCCAGGCTTCAATGCTTGCGACTTCCATTACATCGTATTCTTCCCACAATCCATTCATATCACGGAAAGTGCGTAATCCACTCTCGGCGGACATGCCGGCACCGGATAAAATGACCAGTTTTTTCATTCGTATATTTTACTATTAAATTGCAGTATATCTTTTGGATAGAAGAGCATAATTCCGTATATTCCAAGTACCCGCTCATGGAACTCGCATGAATGGATACATCTTCTTTAGTTTTTGTCTAAAATGGTCAATTTTTTCTTAAATTCCAATTCTTTTTAAATATTTTTATGAACAATCTGAGCCCGATATTGTGCATTTTTGGAGTATGTTTGATGCGAAGAGGTCATTTAAACTAAATAGGGGAGATATTCGCTAAATTCGAAGGAGAAGTCCCAATAAAATCGACATATCATCCTGTTGCGGGGATAAATATTCCGAAATCAATTTTTAATTAAATTTTACAGTGAGATGAGATAAGGAAAAGGCTGTTTTTGTTGCTTTGAAGGGTTGTTCGAGGAAATTTTGGATGATATAGGAATAAAAATGCGAATAGTTGGCATATTAAAAATAGTATAGGTATTCTCAATTTCATTATTCGGGCGAAAAAACGGGTTAATTCGCCGGAGTTTATTTGTCCTTATTTTACATATGATTGACAATGAATAGATAACAATGTTTCCATTTAGTATTTAAACTTATTTTTGGAAGTCAGATTTTAAGTTCGTCAAACCATTGGAGTGGCATAATATTGGAAGGGTCGGAAATCCTGATTTTAGGGGCGATTTGAATTAGATTTTGCGCTTTTTCGTAGTGAAAATACGGCCAGCTTAAAGGGAAGCGTAGTGGAAACTTTAGATAAGTTCGATTGTTGAAAAAGCAATTGGGATTATTTAAAAGAGGTAAGCCGTTATTGGCAATATGGCATACCCGTTGTATTTTCGAAGGAAGTGTGGTGTCCGTTTAAAAAATATCATACAATTGAGGTTGTAGATGAAATTTAATCAATGAGTTATATCTCTGTTTATTAGTCTGTTGTATCGGGGCAATAAAAAAAATGAAAAAAAAAGATATTTTTTGTAACAATTTAAAACATTTTCCGTAGAAATAGGTTAGATGAGAAAACAACAGGAGTGTTGTTTGTTTTGATTTTAAGTTTTAGTTTTTTGATGAGTTTTAGGAGCTGGTGTGGAGACACCAGCTCCTTTTAGTTTAAAAAAAGACCTCTCTGAGTCAGAAAGGTCTTTTTATTTATTGAGGTCGATGGCGGATTCGAACCGCCGTACGCGGTTTTGCAGACCGCTGCCTAGCCACTCGGCCAACCGACCTGAAATGTGGACGCGAAGATAACTAAAAATCTGTATTCCCTGCAAGCGTATTGCAAATTTGATCACCTTTCCAGTGTTACACTCACCTTTTCGATCTGTCCACCCATCGGGGGATTCAATTTCGAAATTTTTATTTTCGCTTTTTCTATTGTTTTGTAGTTATCACAGAGCCGGTTAATTATTCGGCCGGCAACATGTTCAAGTAAATGTGACTTGATTTGCATCTCTTCTTTAATTACCTGATATACTGCCATGTAGTTTAACGCATCAGCCAGATCATCGCTTTTGGCAGCTTTTGAACAATCGGTATTTATGGTAAGGTCGACAATAAAACGATTGCCTACGATTTGTTCTTCGGCAAAATGGCCGTGATAAGCATAAAACTCCATCCCTTCAATTTCAATTACTCCCATTCTTAATCGATTAATAATCTCCAAAATTAAACTATTTTTAAATCTTCATTTAAGGTTTAGAAGTATATCTTATTTTGTTTAACTCTTATTACTTTTACAAAAAGATTTCAGAGACTAAGAAAACTATATTAATATGACAGAGATAGACAACATTAGCATTGATCAGGAGGATAAGCTTCCCAAGAATTTTATTCAGCAACAAATTGTAGACGACCTCGCCGAAGGGAAAAACGGAGGAAGGGTTCATACACGTTTTCCTCCTGAACCTAATGGTTATCTGCATATTGGACATGCAAAATCGATCTGTTTGAATTTTGGAACAGCAAAGAAATTCGGAGGATTAACCAATCTTCGGTTTGATGATACCAATCCTACAAAAGAGGATACTGAATATGTTGATTCAATCATGGAAGATGTTCGCTGGTTGGGTTTTGACTGGGACAACAGGCTTTTTTATGCCTCCGACTATTTCGACAAGCTTTACGAATTTGCGGTCAGCCTGATAAAAAGGGGAAAGGCGTATGTTGATTTTCAAACTCAGGAGACCATCAGTGAGCAAAAAGGGGTTCCGACCCGCGCAGGTATTGATAGTCCATATCGCAACATATCGCCCGAAGAGAATCTTGAGATCTTTGCCAAAATGAAGGCTGGTTTTTACAATGAAGGAGATTGTGTTTTACGGGCAAAGATAGATATGTCGTCACCCAATATGCATATGCGTGATCCGTTGATGTATAGGATATTAAAACAGCCTCATCATCGTACGGGCGACAAATGGTGCATCTATCCAATGTATGATTATGCGCATGGTCAGTGTGATTATTGGGAAGGAATTACCCATTCGATCTGTACGCTTGAATTCGAAGTGCATCGTCCGTTGTACGAATGGTTTGTCAATGAATTGCGCGATAGCGATTATCAACCCCGACAAATTGAGTTTTCGCGGTTGAATATTAGTTATACCGTGATGTCGAAACGCCGACTTTTACAACTGGTAAAAGAAAACTATGTTAACGGTTGGGATGATCCGCGAATGCCGACAATTTGTGGTTTACGCCGTCGCGGCTACACACCTGAATCAATGCGGGCGTTTTCGGATATGGTAGGGATAACAAAAGTTGATGGCGTAACCGATGTAGCTGTGCTCGAATATTGTATTCGTGAAGATCTTAACAAAAGAGCTCAACGTGTGATGGGTGTGCTTGATCCACTTAAAGTGGTCATCACCAATTATCCCGAAGGGCAGGTTGAGGAAATTGACGCAGTCAATAATCCGGAAGATGAAACCATGGGGAAACGGAAAGTCCCTTTCTCGAGGGAATTGTACATTGAACGTGAGGATTTTATGGAAACGCCAACCAATAAATTCTTTCGTCTTGCTCCAGGGCGCGAGGTCCGATTACGTTATTCGTATTTTATCAAATGTACCGAAGTTATTAAGAACGAACAGGGTGAAGTTATCGCGTTACATTGCACATATGATCCTGATACAAAGGGCGGTAATTCTCCCGATGGCAGAAAAGTAAAGGCAACACTTCATTGGGTGGCTGTTGCACAGGCCGTTAAAGCGGAAGTTCGGTTGTACGACAGGCTGTTTACCGATCCCGATCCTGCAGGACATAAAGATAAAGATTTGCTGGAATTTCTCAATCCTGAATCGTTGAAGGTGTTAACCGAGTGTTATATTGAGCCGTTTGTCAAAAATGCAAAACCGTTAGATAATTTTCAGTTCGAACGTTTGGGATATTTTAACATTGATCCCGACTCAACGTCCAATCGAATGGTCTTTAACCGGACTGTTTCTTTGAAAGACGGATGTAAAAAATAGTGACTCAAGGTGAAGGTTTGACTTCTTAATGATTTGAACCGTCAATCTTTCAACACAATATAAAAAGCCGACATACCGATGTGCCGGCTTTTTTATTTCACTACACCCTTCATAACCTGCTGCCGATATAGGTTTGCGGGGTGAGAAATGGCACCTCGAAAAGCAGGATCACGGAATAGCGAATCAGGTACGAAGGAAATACGAAGCAAATACGAATGAGGTGATGTTCGCTTAATTTATAACTCAAAATTAGGGATTTAAAAAAAATTAACTATCAAAAGTGAACAACGTGCCGTGAGATGCCGCGAAACGGCAGAAAGCGAAT
>JAATGF010000115.1 GCA_015654795.1 Bacteroidales bacterium | reverse complement strand
TCTCACATTTATTTTATAGTTCTTATCCCAATCCTGAGTACCTTTATCGTATCGATAAAGGCGCCCCGTTTCCGTCATATTTGGTTCATACCAACTTCATACCTTCGTCATATCAGAATCGGGTTCCTTTTTTCGGTGATCGTTTTATGGGGAAATTACAGGTTATCAGGAAATATGACGTTTCAGGAACCCGTAGAGACAAGGCATGCCTCGTCTCGCTCTGAAACATAATTTGTAATCCCGTATGTATGAATTCATAATTCAATGACATGAAGTAACTGTTCAAAAATCCCGTGAGAGATTTGATATAGGTAGAAGTTTGATAACCTGTATTTCCTGGCCTCCATGAAACCGGC
Source organism: Bacteroidales bacterium (assembly GCA_015654795.1). Taxonomy (GTDB): domain Bacteria; phylum Bacteroidota; class Bacteroidia; order Bacteroidales; family Prolixibacteraceae; genus JAAFHB01. The sequence goes on along the minus strand of JAATGF010000115.1, from coordinate 25,549 downwards.
ATCCACATTCAAATCCATTTTATTATGCATTCTTAAATATCTCCCCCTGAATTATGTCTTGATCCGTTACTATGAATTTTGTCGTACACCATAACCTCTTAATAGTCCCGCAGTATTCAGAGACACACAATGTTTTGGCTTACTGTTTTTTGAGTGAAGTAGTTATAGCATAAGGCATAGCGGGTTCGGCTACTTTAGTTAGTGAAGGATTTACCGGTTCCGAAGCCCTTCTGTTATCGGCCTGAATGATTTCAGCAAGTGGTTTGAATTCTAAAACTGGAGCCTTACCAACAGCCAACGAAAGTTCGATCAGCTTTTTAAGAGTATAGTTAAATTCTCCTTTCATCACTTGCGAAACATAGCCTTTGGATACGCCAAGTTGCTCAGCAAATTGTGTTTGAGTCATATTGTTATCCTTTAAATATCCGGCAACCTGACGAAAAATTTCATTTTGAATAGTTTCAAGCCAATATTCAGGCGCTTTAATTAAATCGTCATTTGTGTTCATCTTTTTTTATTTTGCTGATTAAAATATGCTTCTTTTATCCGGCGGAAGTGGTTAATATCTTTTACCTGGGTGGTTTTTTTGCCACCGCTAACGATAACTTTTCCGGTTTGCTCTTCATAAAAAAGGTATACTCGCAGATGTCTGGTTTTGATTTCATACTCTTTTACCATTTCCTTTTTCGGAGTGATATCTCTAAATTTTTCCTTTGGTAATAATCTGCATTCCGCAATATCGCGCAGCCGGGTTTGAATAGTTAATAATTCGGAAGAATATGAGGCCTCTTTTATTATTTCCCTTTCAAACTCGTCATACTCACAGTTGCTATTTATTCCCAGCTTATAAATTTTGAGTCGACCAACGATTTCCTCAATCTCTATTAATGCAAAAGTATTCATTTTTGTTCAGTTGTAGCTTAACTTTTTTTGTTTTGAAAAAATATTTTCTTGCGGTAATTAGGATTTCAGGTAACACCGATAAATCCTTTTCACGCTGCTCAAAAATACCCTGTTAAAGTTATCATTATTTTTAAAATTTATGTTTTACGGCTTACTTATATTTGCCAGCCCATTTTTAAATTCGTATTTTTACCCTTGTTTTAATTTGATTGATAATTTAGTTTAAAAAGCTGTTGAACAGTAAAATTGAATATTATGGCAATTAATTTACAAAAAGGACAACGTATTGGGCTTGGCCTTTCTAAAGTTGGAGTTGGTTTGGGCTGGGATCCAAATTCAGGAACCGGATTTGATTTTGATCTTGATGCATCGGCATTTCTGTTGGGTGAGAACAAGAAAATACCTCAGGATGAATATTTCGTCTTTTACAATAATCCGAAATCGCCGGATGGAGCAGTTGAATCGTCGGGTGACGATTTAACAGGCGGCAGCAGCGATGGCGATGATGAGACACTGACTGTGGATATTACGAAACTGGATACGAAGATAAAGGAAATTGTTTTCACTGTAACCATTCATGATTACGAAACCCGCAAACAAAATTTCGGACAAGTTCGTAATTCATTTATCCGCATTTACAATGCTCAAACGAACGAAGAAATTGCTAAATATGAATTGGACGAGGATTTTTCGGTAGAAACAGCCGTTGAATTTGGCAGGATTTATAAGAGAAACGACGAATGGAAATTCGAAGCGATGGGCATTGGCTATAAGGGCGGCCTTCAGTACTTCGTCAATAAATACGTTTAAAAATAGTGGATTATGGCTATAAATTTACAAAAAGGTCAGACCATTGACCTGCGCAAAAATGATAAAGGCGATAATTACGACCTATCGCAAGTGACTGTTGGATTGGGATGGGATATCCGTAAAAAGAAGGGTGGATTCCTAAGTGGTTTATTAGGCAGCGACAAAGAGGAGGATTATGATTTGGATGCGATCGCATTTCTGCTTGATGCCAACGGGAAAGTGGCCAATCTGGGTCGCAAAGCCAAGATGCCCAACGGGAAAGAGATCAATTTATACGAGGGAGATGTTATTTATTTTAATAGTCAGCGGCACCCGTCCGGTCAGATCTGGTTAACCGGCGACAACCGTACCGGGGCTGGCGAGGGCGATGATGAACAGATTATTGTCAGGCTCGATTCTCTTGATCAGAAATATCAGAAAATCATCTTTCTTGTTACTATCTATCAGGGAAAAACGAAGAATCAACACTTTGGTATGGTTGAAAATGCTTTTATCCGGGCGGTTGATGCGAAGGGCAAAGAGATTGCCAAATTCAATCTTTCGGGTGACGCAACTTTAAACGGCGTTTGTGGAATGATCTTTGCCGAAGTATCTCGACGTGAGGGAACCTGGAAGTTCAGAGCACTTGGAGAACCTCAGACCACAGATAATTTTGTTGAAATATTAAAGAAGTATATTAATAACTAAAAATCATTACATTATGGCAATTAGTTTAGAGAAGGGACAAAGAGTAAGCGTAACTTTACCCAAATTTACAGTTGGCTTAGGATGGGATGCCAATTCGGCAAGCGGTGCAGATTTCGATCTCGATGCTTCGGTTTTCATTCTTGGGGAGAATAAAAAAATACTGACTGACGATTATTTTGTTTTTTATAACAATATCAAATCGCCTGATGGTGCAGTTGAACATACAGGTGACAATCTGACAGGTGCCGGCGAAGGGGATGACGAAAGTGTCAAAGTCGATCTGTCAAAGATTAATACCGCAGCAACCGAATTGTGTTTTGTAGTTACAATTCATGACGCGGCTTCGAGAAAACAAAACTTTGGCCAGGTACGTAACGCATTCGTAAGAATTTATAATCAGGACACGAAGGAAGAAATTCTGAAATACGATCTGGATGAGGACTTCTCGATTGAAACTGCTGTTGAATTCGGACGGCTTTACAAACGTGGCGGCGAATGGAAATTCGAAGCTGTAGGAGTCGGACTAAAAGGTGGCCTCGAAGATTATTTAAGCAAATACAATTAAAACTTAAGGTAATGGCAATAAAATTAGAAAAAGGGCAACGGATTAACCTCGAAAAAGGCAATGGCAGTAAGTTGGTAAACATCTGTGTAGGTGTAAACTGGGGAGCAATTGAAAAGAAAGGTTTTTTTGGAGGGAAGAAGATGGAAGCAGTCGATTTGGATGCCAGTTGCGCCACATTCGATGATAACAATAATGGATTGGAAGTTGTATATTTTGGCAACCTCAAGTCGAAAAACGGCTCGATCCGTCACAGCGGCGACGATGTAGTTGGCGATACAGGTGGTGACGACGGCCTCGATAATGAAGTAATTTCTGTCGATCTGAGCAGATTGGATTCTTCGGTTACCAAAATTGCATTTGTACTGAACAGCTTTCGCGGACAGGATTTTAAAATTATTCCTTTTGCTTCTATCCGTATTTATGAAGGTACCTCAACACATGTTAACGAAGTTTTTGCAACCTACGACATCGCCAACGGACCCAATTTTGCCGGTCATGTTTCGATGGTAATGGGCGTATTCTATAAAAAGAACGGCGAATGGAAATTCAATGCAATTGGTGAGCCAACAGCCGACAAAGATCTGAAAGGGACATTAAATAGTGTAGTTAAAAATTACTTATAAGATGAGAAGATTACCCGTTTATTTAGTTCTGGATACATCCGGTTCAATGACCGGCGAACCGATTGAAGCTGTTAAAAACGGCGTTCAGGTTTTAGTATCTACCTTACGGCAAGATCCTTATGCACTCGAAACGGCCTTCTTAAGTGTGGTCACTTTTGATAGTTCAGCCCGACAGCTGGTTCCGCTTACCGAACTATCGATGTTTCAAATGCCCGATATTCAGGCAAACGGAACAACGGCGTTAGGTGATGCATTATCGTTACTGGCCTCAAAGTCAGACAGCGAAGTTGCTAAAACAACACTTGAACAAAAGGGCGACTGGAAACCATTGGTTTTCCTTATGACAGATGGCGAACCAACTGATAACTGGCAAAAAGGATTGGCAGAATTTAAAAAACGCAAATTCGGAATGGTTGTGGCCTGTGCGGCTGGTTCAGGAGCAAATACTTCTGTCCTAAAGCAAATTACAGATGTTGTCGTTCAGCTTGACACCGCCGATTCTGCTACAATAAAGGCTTTCTTTAAATGGGTATCTGCTTCGGTAAGTTCCGGTAGTCAAAAAATTGAAGCAAGCGGAAAAGAGATTACAGGTCTAAACGAACTGCCTCCTCCCCCACCCGAAGTCAATATTGTTGTCTGAATACAGCACAAATTATTTTTGATAAAGACGGGCAGGGCAATCATGCACTGCTCGTTTTTAATTGTTCTATAATGTTTTGAATGCAGGTTTCGAATAGAACTTAAAAAACAATTCCCATGAGCAAATATGTTGAGAACAATCTTATTAGTGGTGAAAAGATAGAATATAAAACGACTTATCATTGGGTGATATTTTTTAGTTTACGGGCTCTTTTTACACTGTTTATTGCTCCAATAATTGACAGAACTACTGACGAATTTACGATTACCAACAAACGGGTTGTAATTAAGACCGGTTTAATCAGCAGAAAAACGGTTGAACTGAATTTGACTAAAATTGAAAGTGTAAATGTTGATCAAACGATAATGGGCAGAATCTTAGGTTTTGGCACCATTACAATTATCGGAATCGGTGGGACAAGGGAAGCATTCGTTAATATTCGTAAACCGCTCGAATTCAGGAAGAAATTCCAGGAATTGTGCTAAAAAAGATAAGGTATTTAGGCTATGACTATTAGGCTGCAGGGGCATTAAGCTTAATAAATAGTGAAGATTCAAATGACTATAATAGTATCAAATGAGAAGATTACCTGTTTATATATTGATTCAGACATCCGGTGCAATGCACGGCGAACCGATCGAATCGATTAAGGTTGGACTCGAATCGATGGTGGCAAGCTTACGTCAGGATCCATTTGCATTAGAGTCTGTCCATATCAGCCTGATCACATTTAACCGGATTGCTGAGCAAATTTTGCCGCTTACTGAGCTGGAAAGTATGCAGTTGCCCGAAATTATTTTACCCCAATCAGGAGGCACTCATCTTGGCGAAGCGCTAAGATTCCTTTGTGAAAGGGTTGATCAGGAAATTCAATTAACCACATCAGAACGGAAAGGGGACTGGATGCCGCTTCTGTTTATAATGACAAACGGGAAACCATCTGACAATCAGCTATACAACCAGATGATTCCCGAGATTAAGCGTCGGCACTTCGGAAGTATTATTGCATGTGCTGCAGGCTCAAAAGCCGATACTGCGAAATTAAAAGAGCTTACTGATAATGTGGTAAGCCTGGATACAACAGATAGTGCCACCTTTCGGCAGTTTTTCAAATGGGTTTCCGCATCCGTCAGTATGGGAAACCGGAGTATCGGAGCAACTGCTGAAATGCAGTTACCACCGCCTCCGCCAGAGGTACATACCGTAATTTAAAAATAATATGAACTGTAAACTTATAGGATACGACCTTAAATGTCTCGAAGTTATACTTACCCCCGGGGAAGAATTTTTTGCAGAAAGGGGTTCCCTGATCTACCTTGAAAAAGGGATAGAAAGAGAGATGAGAGTATTGCAGAATGGCGTATGGGGAATGCTTAAAAGGGGCGTCTCAGGAGAAAGCGTCGTTCTTGTAGTGTATAAAAATACGAGTCGCGATCCCAGAAAAATGGTCGTGGCAGGTAAAGGAGGAATGCTCTCTGTTAATCTGACAGAAATGGAGGGAGGAATACTTTGCAGAAAAGGATATTACGTAGCGTCAAGCCAACAGGTTGAAGTGGACTTTAAAATGTCATTAGGTAGTCTGTTCAGCGGGTTAGGATTGGTGTTACAAAAAATTACAGGCAACGGTACGGTTTTTCTCGATTCAATTGGTTCTCCGACAAGGATTGATTTGCAGTATGGACAAACGATTCAGGTCGATGACGGAAGTTTAATCTGCACGAGCCTTGGCCTCGAAGGGCGGATTCAATCTTCCATGTCTGCTTCAAACCTATTCTCAGGTGAAGGTTTTTCGCTCGTCGAGATTACAGGTCCCGGAATCGTTTATATCAATTCTGTCAATCTGCGGACTCCCTGAAATGATCAATGATCACGGGGTATAAAAATTACATTTTAATTAAAGCTTTGTTATACAATAATTAAACTTACACAAAATGAGATTACTACTCTATATCTTTGTGAATATACTGATCGTGGGATTATTTCTATATTCCAAACTCACCCCCTACAAGGACCGGCTCACTGGTAATTACCTCAAAACATTTAATTTTTTCGACAAGATATTTAATCCAATCCTCGCCATCTTCCGGCCGCTGGCACGCCCTGCGCAGGTTGGAAACGGAATAGCAGTTGATATGTCGCAAATCATATTGCTGATCATATTTCTGATTGTATTAAAATTCGCATAATGGATATTTCGAAATACTTGTCAAATATCGAACTACCTGCAGTTGATGAGATTCAGGTAAAATCATTCCTTGCCTCAAAAGGAAATGAGTTGAATATCTGCATATCAAAGCTTTGGAATGAGTTTCTGCTTTCGGAAAATAAAAAAATAATTGCAGTTGCAGACACACATGACGTGATAGAGACGCACGGCCGTGCGTCTCTGCACGAATTACAAGCAGAACCCGCTGACATCGTTATGAATACTGAGGAGACAATACAAAAGGCACAATTATTGTCGGATGAAGAGGAAGTCGGGACAACGGAAATAAAACAATCTGATACAGATATTATGACAGTCGATACAAACTTGCAACCGGATAATTCTCCAAAAGAAGATTTAAAGGAAAAAGCACAGAACGAGGAACTGGCATTGCAAATCAAAAATAAGTTTATCACCCTGCCAAACGGGAAAGTAGGGCAACCTTATAATTTTGTATTTAGTGCCGAAAAGATTGGACTTACTGAAATCGAGGATTTCTGGTTTGCAGGACTTGATAAGATTGGCCTCACTTTCGATACTGCAAATGATACCATTACCGGAATACCAACAATTGCCGGTGAGCAATCAATACAGCTTTTTCTAAAACGGAAAGGGTGGACAGAAGGTAAACCTGTCTTCGAACGAAATCTCACATTGACGGTCAATCCTGATCCACGCTCTCTTTGGCAGGACAAACTATCAGATAAAAATGACCCATATTGGAAACCAGACTTTGCCTCCCGGTTCCTGAAAGTTGAATCTACAGGTATTCTATTAAAAACAGAAAGAAAAGACGTCGTTGCCGCCAGTCAGCGAGGACGTTCGCATGCTCATGAAGGAATTTTCAGAGATGACGATTTCGGAATGGATTACGATAAGAATACAAACTGGTACATCATCACTGTTGCCGATGGTGCCGGTTCCTGCAAAGCTTCCAGAAAGGGCTCACAGATTGCCTGCCAGACAGTTGTGAATGTTTGCAAATCGCAACTCGAAAGCCGGCATAAAGATTTTGAGCAGCTGATCCGTGAGTTAAGTAAGGACAGATCGGATGCAAACCGAAAAAAGATGGGTGACGCCCTTTACGGAATAGTAGGAACAGCTGTCTTCAAAGCCTATAAAAATATTGAGGCAGAGGCCGCAAAATCCGGAAGAGAAGTAAAGGATTTTTCAACAACATTAATTGTCTCCATCTGTAAAAAATTCAAATTCGGCTGGTTTGTAGGCGCATTCTGGGTAGGCGATGGCGGAATCGGAATTTATAATAAAAACACACGGTTTTTAAAAGTGCTCGGAGAGACTGATGGCGGAGAATTTGCCGGACAGACTCGTTTCCTCACGATGCCTGAAATCACACAACCTGCAGAACTCTATCGTCGGTTAAGATTTGATATTGTAGATGAGTTTACAGCACTGATCTTAATGACAGATGGGATTACGGACCCCAAATTTGAAACAGATGCCAATCTTCTGAAAATTGAAAAATGGGATGAATTGTGGGCAGACCTTTCAAAAGAGGTTGAATTCAAAGATAATAACGAAAAATCGGCCGAACAACTCCTGAAATGGTTAGATTTCTGGTCGCCGGGAAATCACGATGACCGAACGATTGCAATTCTATTCTGATTATGGTCAAAACTATTAAAATCAACGCAACTGACGGTGCACCCATCGAATTTGTCGACGAAATGATCGGATCCGGAGGAATGAAAGATGTCTATTTCAGTCCGGACAAAAGTTATGTGGTTGCATTTTTCCGCGACAAACAGGATTTTAATGCCAAAGACCGGCTACAAAATATTACCGGAGTTTATCGCGATCGTATCTTCAACCAGCAAGGTGGGGAGTATTGGCAGGATCTTTATTGCTGGCCTACGAAAATCGTAGAGTACAATGGTAAACTTGGACTTGTCTGCCCGACTTATCAAAAACATTTCTTTTTTTCTAAAGGATCGGTCAACAACGATTTTTTAAAGATTAAAGGAAAAGAAAAAGAGGGGAAATGGTTTGCTTCGGCGAAGAACCAAAACAAATTTTTAGCACCCGAAGAGAAAGGTGACTGGTTTAAATATTTTCAGATTTGCATTCGCATAAGTCGGGCTGTCAAGCGCTTACATGCTGCTGGTCTTGCCCATTCCGATCTTTCGTATAAAAATGTATTAGTCGACCCTGCAACCGGAAGGGCTGCAATTATCGATATCGACGGCTTGGTAGTGCCGGGAAAATATCCTCCTGATGTTTTGGGAACTCCGGACTTTATTGCCCCGGAAGTAATAGAAACTCAGCACCTCAAGATTACAGATCCGGCACGAAAGGTGCCAAGTATCGCAACTGACCGGCATGCACTTGCGGTAATGATTTATATGTACCTGCTTTACAGACATCCGTTAAGGGGCGGAAAGGTAAACGACCTCGATTGTGCCAAAGATGAAGAGCTGTCAATGGGTTCGAAAGCGCTGTTCATTGAGCATCCCACAGACAAAAGCAACCAGGTAAAAGTAAACCAACTGAACCCAAGTCAGCTTCCCCAGGGTGATCCGTCAAAAACACCATATACTGTTTGCGGACCATACCTTAAAACACTGTTTGACAGAGCATTTATCGAAGGCCTTCATAATCCGTCGGCAAGACCTACTGCCAATGAATGGGAGGATGCATTATTAAAAACGGTAGATTTGATGCAACCCTGCCAGAATCAGGCTTGCTGGCACAAATGGTTTATCTTCGACAATACAAAACAACCAAAATGTCCTTTCTGCGGAACAGTGTACAAGGGTCAGTTGCCGGTGCTCAATCTCTATTCATCACGCCGGGCCGGGACTTTTACACCCGACAACTATCGACTGATGGTTTACAACAACCAATATCTTTATCAATGGCATGCTAACAGAAATATCTCACCAAATGAACGTCTCACGGAAGAACAAAAAAAACCGGTTGGCTATTTCGTTTTTCACAACAACAAATGGCTGTTAATCAATCAGCGACTCAATGATTTGGAAGATAAAAGTGAAGGAGTTAAAATTCCAATCAATCAAGCAGTTGAGCTAACAGATGGCAAGCAGATTCTCCTCTCGAAGGAAGAAGGCGGAAGACTAATTATCGTTCAATTGGTTACAGGATAAACAATAATCTAAAAACAAATAATTTGATTAAACATATATCATTCGATCTTTGGCTTACCTTGATAAAATCACATCCTGATTTCAAAGAGAGACGCGCAAAATTTCTTGGCAAAGAATATAATCCCTTTGACTATTCTGTGAAAACAATCATGGAAATTGTACAATCAGTCGACAAGGTCAGCGACAGGCTTAATGAGATCACGGGAAAAAAAGTTGCAACCGAAGAAATGTACCGACGGATTTTGGTCAGACTTGGATATGATCCGATAACGATTAATGGCGATCTTATCAACGCTATTAAATTAGAGGTCAATGATCTGTTCATGAACTATCCACCGCTGTTTTTGAATGAGTCAATTCTGCCAATGCTCCATATTCTTAAAAATGAAGGGTATAGTTTGAACATAAGCAGTAATACGGGTTACATCGAAGGGTACACAATGACAGCAACTTTAGCGAATATGAATATCGCAGGATATTTCGACTTTTGTATTTTCTCTGACGAAATCGGGCTATCGAAACCTTCATCCGGTTTTTTCGAAAAAGTATATGATCAGGCAGGTTTGGAAAAACGGGAAGTGCTTCACGTCGGCGACAATTTCAAAGCCGATTATGAAGGAGCCCTGAGATATGGATTCAAAGCATTACATATTAACAATCAACAATATACAATTAATGATATTAAAAGACACTTGCAAAAGAATGATTGAGAAGTTTAGTGCTTTCCAGGTCTCAGACCCTGAAAATTTTGATTTTCCTGCCGAAAAGTATTCGAAATTCAAATTCGGCTCGACAAACATCGCCCGCGAATTTGGTTATACACTTGCCGATCGTTTTATCAACCAATTATTTAAATTCAGTTATAGCGGAAAGCCTATTGTTGTATTGCCAAGTGCTTATTCCCATATTCCGACGGCTTCCTATTTTATGACAATTCATTTTGTTGATAAGCTTAATCAATTTCTTTACGAAAACGGATTTTCACCAGTAGAAACAGGAAAAATCAGCAGAAACATAACCTATCGCGAAGATTATGGCGAGATGACCGCAGAGGAACGTTACAACCTGATAAAGGGGGATAAATTTCATATTGATGAGGTGCTGCTTAAAAATAAAATTCTTATTTTTCTGGATGATATAAAAATCACCGGAACACACGAGCGAATTATTATCAAGATGTTAGATGATTTTGACTTACAGAATCATTGCTATATGCTTTATTTCGCCGAACTGACCGATCCGGCAATATGCCCCAAAACAGAGAACTATCTGAATCATTTCTTTGTTAAGTCAATTTCTGATCTCCATTCCATTATTAGTCTGGATGATTTTGAATTCAATACGCGAATTGTTAAGTATATTCTCAACAGTAATCATGAAGCATGTCGTCAGTTTCTTCAAAACCAAAGCAAATCATTCATCAATAAATTATACTATAACGCTTTAGGAAACGAATACTATAAATTTCCGGAATATATTGCCAACCTGCATGCAATTGAAGAATTGGTATCGGAACGATCCGGATCATATAATTGAGTATCTTTAACCACTTTAATGATTTTAAATCAGAAGAATAAATGGAACAAAAAAAACATTACACAGGACTCAATAATGAGCAAGTAAGTGAAAGCCGAAAAAAATATGGGAGTAATCTCCTTACCCCACCCAAACGTGAATCACTATGGAAACTTTTCCTCGAAAAATTTGAAGATCCAATTATCCGGATTCTGTTAATCGCTGCATTCCTATCGTTGGGAATTGCCTTCGTGCACAAGGAGTTTGCTGAAACAATCGGTATTTTCTGTGCCATCTTCCTTGCAACCGGTGTTGCATTCTGGTTCGAGATGGATGCCAATAAAAAATTCGATATTCTGAATCAGGTAAATGATGACACGCTGATCAAGGTAGTTCGGAATGGTAATGTAAGCGAAATACCGAAGAAAGACATTGTTGTAGGCGATATCGTTTTACTTGGAACAGGTGAAGAAGTCCCCGCCGATGGTGAACTATTGGAGGCTATTTCTTTGCAGATTGACGAATCGTGTCTTACCGGAGAGCCAATTATCGATAAAACGACCAATCCGGAAGAATTCGATAAAGAATCGACTTATGCTTCGAACTGGGCAATGCGTGGAACCAAAATAATGGATGGTCATGCTGTTATGTCGATTAAATTTGTGGGTGATGCCACCGAATATGGCAAAGTAGCAGAGAAATCAACCGAAATGTCTGGTGAAGAGACTCCTCTTAATAAACAACTCGACGGGTTGGCTAAATTCATCGGCGTTGTTGGTTTCGGACTGGCTGTACTAACTTTCAGCGCTCTGTTCATTAAAGATCTTTTTCTTGGAACCACTCCTTATACCCTTACGCAATTGGGTTCTGTCGGCATTGTAATTATTGCCGCTATGGTTGCCTTAGCAAAGGTTTGGGTACCGATTATATATGATGGATATGAATTGGTTGGAATAAAAAAAGAACTTCCCAAGAGCGTAGAAGAAGGTGGTTGGTTCAAGTGGTTCGGTTTTGGGTTGCTTACCTTTATTTTTCTGGCGTTGATCGGCTTTGCATTTGGAGTAGACCCTACGAGTCCCGAATCCTGGGTAAGCGTTGATGTTGCAGGAAGAATTCTTCAATATTTTATGGTGGCCGTAACCCTGATTGTCGTTGCCGTCCCCGAAGGATTGCCAATGAGCGTTACCCTGAGTCTGGCATTAAGTATGCGCAAAATGCTGCAGGCAAATAACCTGGTCAGGAAAATGCACGCATGCGAAACCATTGGGGCAACGACAGTAATCTGTACTGATAAAACAGGAACCCTGACACAAAACCGAATGCAGGTAGCAAATACCAATTTTTTCGGTTTGAAAGATCAGTTAATGGTCAACAATGAATTGAGTAATCTGATCAAGGAAGGAATAGCTGTTAACTCAACTGCCTATCTTGATTTCTCCGATAATATCACGATTAAAACTTTAGGAAATCCAACTGAAGCAGCTTTGTTATTATGGCTAAACTCAAAAAAGATCAATTATTTGGAGTTACGCGAAGATGCCACAATCGCTGAGCAGCTTACATTTTCGACCGAGCGGAAATTCATGGCTACGATTGTAGATTCGCCATTACTCAAGAAAAAAGTACTTTACGTGAAAGGCGCTCCGGAAATCGTTCTTTCCAAGTGCAAAGATGTTCTTTATGAAGGGGAGCATAAATCTGTTGTGGCAGCCAAAGCATCTATTGAAGAACTCCTGCTTCAATACCAGAATCAGGCAATGCGTACTTTAGGATTTGCCTACGAAATCATCGATGATGAAGAACCAAGGTTTGTAAACGGCCATCTCGCAAATGCCAGCCTTACATATCTTGGAGTTGTGGCTATTTCGGATCCTGTTCGTGAAGATGTTCCTGAAGCAGTTCAAAAATGTCTGAATGCCGGGATCGACGTGAAAATCGTAACAGGTGATACACCCGGAACTGCAAGGGAAATTGGTCGTCAAATCGGAATATGGAACGACAGCGATAAATTAGAGAACATCATTACAGGAACCGAATTTGAAGCTTTGACCGACGAGGAGGCTGCAAACAGGGTTCAACACCTTAAAATCATGTGCCGTGCTAGGCCCACAGATAAACAACGATTGGTTCAATTGCTTCAGAAAACGGGTTCTGTTGTTGCCGTTACAGGAGACGGAACCAATGATGCACCCGCGCTGAACTTTGCGCATGTAGGTCTATCGATGGGATCAGGAACTTCGGTCGCCAAGGAAGCCAGCGACATCACTTTACTCGACGATTCCTTTAACAGCATCGCTACTGCGGTAATGTGGGGGCGGTCGTTATATCAGAATATTCAGCGATTCATCCTCTTCCAGCTGACCATCAATGTCGCAGCATTAGTTATTGTATTACTCGGTTCAATAATCGGGCACGAATTACCATTAACTGTGACACAAATGCTTTGGGTTAACCTGATCATGGATACATTTGCCGCCGGGGCCCTTGCCTCCCTTCCTCCAAACGAAAAGGTAATGCAAAATAAACCGCGTAAATCAACCGATTTCATCATCACACCAGCAATGCGAACCACAATTTTAGTCGTGGGATTTTCATTTGTAGCATTATTAATGGGCTTGTTGTTCTATTTCACAAATGAGGTTGGCGAAATAAGCAGGTACGATTTGTCCCGCTTTTTTACAATTTTTGTGATGCTTCAATTCTGGAATATGTTTAATGCCAAGGCTTTTGCTACGGGGAAATCTGCTTTCAGTAATATGAAACAAAGTATCGGATTTGTGATCGTTGCTATTCTTATTCTTGCGGGACAGATTCTTATTGTAGAATTTGGCGGAGAAGTCTTCCGTACGGCTCCTCTCTCGTTAAAAGACTGGGGCATTATTATTGGAGCTACCTCATTTGTACTTTGGATTGGCGAAGCACGAAGACTATTCCAAAGAATATAAATACTTTACGAAATAAGTAATCGCCAAGGTAAAAAATGTCGTATTTTATCCCGCATATGAAGGATGAAATACGGCATTTTTTATACAATCACCTGAAATTTATTCAATGCATTCTTTATAATCCAAGATACTGATCTGGTGAATAAAGCGTCCGTTTGCCGTTACCGGATAGCATTCTGTCACAGTTGACACCAATGAATTCTCCTTCACGGGCTCTCATCGCTATACATCACATAAGTAATGGGAATAAATAAATGTCGTCTTTTGCCAATACGGAATTTGCGTACGTTCAAAACATAGTGCACTTTTAATACACATTTATCATGATTCAAACAAATCGCCCGGATAGGGTTGCTCCATATTTCCCTCGTGTTTGGTCTATACCTGCTCTATGTTTGCTCTATGTCTGCTCTATGTTTGGTTCTTGTTTGATTCTTGTTTGGTCCATACTGAGTCTGGTATGAGGTCTTATATCAGCATCGGATGACCTTTTACTGACGGCGAAGCCAATGACTTTTCTAATGATTTTTCAATGACGGCGAAGCCAATGACTTTTTAATGACTTTTTCAATGACGGCGAAGCCAATGACCTTTTCAATGACTTTTTAATGATACCCATCGCCTTTTCGTCTCATCTCCCCATCTTCCTGTTCCCGCTTTTGCAAATACGGCATCTATTTATTCTCATTACTTATTAATTAATTATGCCTTTTTTGTTGTACCTTTAACTTTGGAATTTTCTTTTGCCACTACAACATCGGGTGGTATAATAACAAAGTAGAAGTGAAGTTAAAGTATGTTAATCAAGTGAAACTAATAAGGGTATTAAATGTCTAATCTATACTTTTGCATGAAACTGGTACGCAAATTGTAGAAGAGTTAAACAAATAATAATTTTAAACTTTCAAGTTATGGACGTCGTTAAAAAAATTGCATCCTCGCTGGCAATTGCTTTTGCCGGAGCCATCGTAGCTATCTTTTTATATTGGAAAATCAATGATAAACCAAGGGAGGTATCAGTGCAGGGGACTTCACCGGTACAATTAACAAGTTACGTTGCGCCCGCAAGTCCCCAGGCCCAATTGCCGGATCTTACTCAGGCTGCCGAAAAAAGTGTTCATGCTGTAGTTCACATTACAACCAGGGTGAAAGCTCAATCCTTCGGTGGCAGTGACAATCCGTTATACGATTTTTTCTTCGGACCAAGAGGTAACGGACAGCAACCAAGAGGCTATAATCAGGAACCCGAGTACAACATGGGTGCCGGTTCAGGAGTAATCATCGATTCTCAAGGTTATATTGTCACCAATAACCATGTGATCGAAGATGCTGATAATATTGAGGTTGTTCTGAATGACAACCGGAAATTCACGGCCAAAGTGATTGGTCGGGACCCAAATACCGATATTGCGCTTGTAAAGATTGAAGCTAAAGAACTTCCCTTCCTTGCTTGGGGAAATTCAGAAGCACTTAAGTTAGGTGAATGGGTATTGGCAGTCGGAAATCCATTCAATCTCACTTCTACGGTCACTGCCGGAATTGTGAGTGCCAAATCGAGGAGTATCGGGATTATGAGCGGACAAATGCCACTTGAATCCTTTATCCAGACTGATGCTGCAGTAAATCCGGGAAATAGCGGCGGCGCTCTCGTAAATGCAAGTGGAGAACTTGTGGGAATCAATGCTGCAATCGCATCCAGAACAGGTTCATATACAGGATATTCATTTGCAGTTCCTGCATCAATTGCTCACAAAGTTGTGGATGATCTGAAGCAATTTGGCGGTGTTCAAAGAGCCCTTTTAGGAGTAGAAATGAAACCTGTCGATGACGATCTTGCCAAAGAGAAGAATCTGGGTAAAATTGAAGGAGTGTACGTCGCCAGAATAACCGATGATGGCGCAGCACGTCAGGCAGGAATAAAAGCAGGGGATGTTATCACAGCAGTCAATGGAAATCAAGTCAATGCACCCCAACAATTGCAGGAGCAGATCGGTAAATACAGACCCGGTGATAAAGTTGCCATTACTGTTAAAAGAAATGGTGATCTGAAACAATTTAATGTTGTATTGCGAAATACAAAAGGTGATACTTCCATCGTAAAAGAGTCATTTTCAGTATTGGGAGCAGAATTTTCACCTATAACAGAAAAAGATAAAGAACGCCTTAAAATCGACGAAGGAATTCAAGTAGTAAATCTCAGCAATGGCAAATTAAAAGAGGCTGGTGTAAAAATCGGATTTATCATTACTGATATAAACAAAAGTTCGGTTTCAAGTGTTGAGGATATAAAGAGAGTACTTTCACAATCCAGCAGTAAAAAACCAATTTTGGTAGAAGGAGTATATCCCGGAGGTGAATGGACTTATTATGTTTTCAAACTGGAAGAATAACTTTCGGTGAAATAAAAGGTGAAATAAAAGAGAGATACCACCATTTCGGTATTGTACAAAACCACAAATGTTTGTAACTTTGCAGACTTTTAATCGGAGAGCATGAGACAATTAAAGATTACAAAATCTATTACGAACCGCGAGAGTGCATCGCTTGACAAATATCTTCAGGAAATTGGTAAAGAAGAGCTGATTACTGTAGAAGAAGAAGTTGAATTAGCACAACGCATCAAGAAAGGAGATCAGGCTGCGCTTGAAAAACTTACGCGGGCAAACTTACGGTTTGTGGTTTCTGTTGCGAAACAGTATCAAAATCAAGGTCTAAGTTTACCTGACTTAATTAATGAAGGCAATCTTGGACTTATTAAAGCTGCCGAAAAATTTGATGAGACACGTGGTTTTAAATTCATTTCATATGCTGTATGGTGGATTCGCCAGTCTATTCTTCAGGCTTTGGCCGAACAATCAAGAATTGTGCGCCTTCCCCTGAATCAGGTTGGTTCGTTAAATAAAATCAACAAAGCATATTCAAAATTCGAGCAGGAACACGAAAGAAGACCGTCACCTGAAGAACTCGCAGAACAGCTTGAATTACCAGCTGACAAAGTTGCAGATACGCTACGTGTCTCAGGAAGACATGTTTCGGTTGATGCTCCGTTTGTGGATGGCGAAGACAATAGTTTACTGGACGTTTTGATTAATAACGATTCTCCAAGTGCTGACAGGGTTCTTATTGATGAATCTTTGTCACGTGAGATCGATCGCTCTTTAACGACATTAACAGAACGTGAAGCAGATATTATCAGGATGTTTTTCGGAATTGCCTGTCAGGAAATGACACTTGAAGAGATCGGCGAACGTTTCGGTTTGACACGTGAACGCGTGCGGCAGATTAAAGAGAAAGCAATCAGACGTTTACGCCATACGTCCAGAAGTAAATTGCTTAAAACCTATTTAGGTTAATTACTCAAATTCATTTTTGATAAGCCCTTTTCTTTTCGGAGAGAAGGGCTTATTTTTTGAGATGAACTCCATTGGGAAGTATTAGCAACCTTACACAAATGATTACACAAACCCCGGAATTGGTAGTGTGAAGTAGCCATGATTGAAAAATCACAAATCGAAATGAATCCGTCAGCTGACGGATGGCTATTAGCTTCGCTGATCTTCGATTCCATCTGGTCTTTAAAAAACAAATTCTATACAGATGAAATAGCCATGAGAGTAAACTTCTAGCAAACCAAAATGATTATATGGCTATTCCATGCGACCGTTAAAAAACAAATTATAAACGCATGAAAGTATATTTTAAGAAATGGATGAATGGATACGAGACGTAAATTTTGTGGCATATTATTACAATTTATCATTGGATTTTGTATCTGTGAATACGACATCTATTTATTCTCATTATTTAACACAAACACTTCAAATTAAGACTAAGCGAAAAAATAAAAGTCATCTCTACATTAATGGGTGAAAAACAACTCTACATAGGCAAAATCAGCCATTTCGCTGATTTTGCTTTTTCGGTTCATGCACAACATTTACATTAGTAACGTGAAAACAAGTCGATTGTGCAACTGGTTAAAAATTAAACTATGAATCAAAAAAGACTCATTTTTTTATTATCGTGTGTATTCTTTCTGTCATTCATGATTTCGTGCAAAACTAATATTGGCAAGGAAGATGCTGATGATAGCGAAGAAACTATTGGTGATCACGAGGATGCGGGAGACTATATCTGGGACAGTTCCTCCGTTACACAAATAGTTTTGAATGGGAGTTCTGTAAATGTAACTGGCTCAGGCGCAACCGTAAATGATAGTAAAGTAACAATTACAGCTGCAGGCAACTATAGCATAAGCGGATCGTTGACAAATGGACAAGTAATCGTGAATTCTACAGATGATGGAGTAGTTCGATTGATCCTGAATGGGATCAATATTACGTGTACTACAAGCGCCCCCATTTATATTATTGATTCGGAAAAAACGATCATCAATCTTGTAGCTAATACCGAAAACTATGTAAGTGACGGGACTGCTTATATTACAGTTGATGATGAACCAAATGCAGCAATTTACAGCAAATCGGATCTCACAATCTTTGGCCCTGGCTCTCTTATCGTTAAAGGGAATTTCAATGACGGTATCACAAGTAAAGACGGACTCATCATTAAAAGTGGTACGCTTACTGTAAGTGCTATAGATGACGGCATCCGGGGAAAAGACTATCTTATTATTAAAGATGGAAATATCACGGTAAATTCCGGAGGAGATGGTTTGAAATCCGATAATGAAGAAAGCACTTCAAAAGGATATATATCTATTGTAACTGGTGTAATAAATACTGTTTCCGGAGGTGATGCTATTGCTGCCCAAACATCTGCTACAATCACTGATGGGAAATTCAATCTTACTTCGGGAGGCGGCAGTAGTAAAAGTAAGACTACCACATCGGCTAAAGGTATTAAAGCATTAGTAAGTTTAACGATTAAAACCGGAACATTTGTAATTAGTTCAGCTGATGATGCTCTCCATTCAAATGGAAAGATTGTAATTAATGGAGGCATTTTTGCGCTCTCCTCCGGTGATGATGGGATTCATGCAGATACGTCAATCGAAATTAATGATGGCACCATTAATATTACCAAATCGTATGAGGGTATCGAAAGCATGCTAATCACAATTAATGGCGGGGATATTCACCTTATTTCAAGCGACGATGGAATAAATGCGGCTGATGGTACTTCCAACTCCAGGACGGGAGGCTTTGGGGGTCAATCAGCAGGGAATTGTACTCTAAATATCAATGGAGGAAATATTTATGTAGATGCGTTGGGCGATGGTCTGGATGTAAATGGTTCGATTGTAATGACCAATGGTTCAGTAATTGTAAATGGTCCGACATCAAATGATAATGGAGCTCTTGATTATGATGGTTCATTCAAACTTACTGGTGGATTTTTACTAGCAGCAGGCAGTTCGGGCATGACTCAGGCTCCAGGTACAACATCAACCCAAAACTCAATTCTGCTAACTTTAAAATCGGTGCAGTCGGCAGGCTCCTTAGTTCATATTCAAACCAGTGATGGCACTGAAGTATTTACATTTGCTCCTTCTAAAAAATACCAAACAATCGTATTCTCTTCACCACTACTCCTACAAGGTTCTACTTATAAAGTATTCACCGGAGGAAGTTCAACAGGTGCAGTTACAGATGGTCTCTATGAAAATGGAACCTACTCTTCCGGGACTCAATATGCCAATTTTACTATTTCGAGTGTGTTAACGAAAGTAAATTGATGATATTTATTAATAATTCATTGAAAACATTCTCTGTATGAAAAAATACATTTATCTGATATCTGTTGTTTTGGCTGTTTGTTCGCTCAAGGTTACAGCACAAAATACAGTCGCAATTAAGAAAATTAAAAGAATTACCGAGTATAATGTTGATAAGAAGGCCAAAGAATTGGACCATATTATCAATTTCAATGAGGAAGGGTTGAAAATCGAAGAAATGGAATTCTTTTCGGACGGCATCGTAAAAACTAAAATAGTATATGAGTACGACAGTCAAAAAAATTGCATTAAAACGACGAAGTACGGATTAAAGGGCAAAGTAGAAAAAGTATCAACTTTCGAATTTGACGCATACGGCAATAAAACCAGGGAAAGAACACTCATCCCGTCAAGACATTTACAGACAGACAAAATTTTCGAATATTCCTATTATTGAACTCGTTATGGAATACGCTACACTTGGAATATTAGAATGTGCAACAAAAATTGCACAAGCAGATCTGTCGATTAATGGTTCGGTTAAGAATTCATTACACGAATGGTCGGAATTAAATAAGGCTATTACCCTGTTTCCAATGATATCGCTTGAAGAGATGACCTGTGTAAAATTGATGAACCGTATCGACATCAAATACTTGGTTCGGGCAAGTACAATACCTGTTCTGATAAAAAAAGTGACCGGCGATTATTGCATACAGGAAATTAACAATAGACGGGTGGCCGATTACGGAACTACTTATCTGGATACCAGAGAATTAAATTTTTATCATTCACATATGAATGGCAAATTAAACCATATTAAGTGGCGGATCAGAAGTTATCTTGAATCGAATCTTAATTTTCTGGAAATTAAAAAGAAAACCAACTCCGGCAGAACCCAAAAAAGTCGAATTGTCTATGATCCTTCCCTGGGTTTGAACATCGGGACTACCCAAAAATTCATCATGGAATCTTCAGGTTATGAAGCGGTTAATTTATATCCGGTTCTGGAAAACAATTTCAATCGGATTACGCTGATAAACAATGACAAAACCGAACGCCTCACGATCGATTTTAATATTTTATTCAAGAATGGCATTAACGGAAAATCTGCCTTTATGCAAGATCTGGCCATTATTGAGATCAAGCAAGACCGATCGTCGACATCAGCTATTCGCAAATATATTGATGAGATGCGAATCAAAAAATCAGGGATCAGTAAATATTGTCTTGGTTTAGCCATAACAACTGAGAATCTTAAAAGCAATTTATACAAAAGAAAAATCCGTTACATTAATAAAATAGCAAAACCCGAATGAATACACTTGCAGAACTTGATCAAATAAAAGCTTATAACACGTCTTTCGATATTGATAATTTCACATTACTCCTGTTCCGGTTTGCTATCAATATATTTGTTACTGTATTTATAATAAGAGTTTTGTATTACCATAAAACCCGGCGACGCGACTATTTCTTTACATTTATCCTGACCAGTACCACTATTTTCATGTTGCTTTTTATGCTCGATACGGTTAGACTTCAGGTAGGATTCGCACTCGGGCTTTTCGCCATTTTCGGAATTCTACGTTACCGGACTGACACTATGCCGATCCGCGAAATGACGTATCTTTTTTTAATAATTGGTATATCCGTAATCAATGCATTGGCAAAAAACCTGAGCTACATTGAACTTGGAGTGACTAATGCGATCTTTATTGGAGTTGCAGGAATAATGGAGAGTAATCGCGTGTTGAAACATGTCTCCTCCAAGCTTGTAATATACGAAAAAATTGATTTGATCAAACCTGAAAAAAGGCAGGAATTGATTGAAGACCTAATAGAACGAACAGGCCTTGAAGTAACCAATGTGGAAATTGGACAAATCGATTTTTTGAAAGATTCGGCTTATGTGAAAATCTTTTACATTAGCAATGAGGTAAATACAGCCGACAATATTAGTAAAGTAAGCGATTTCAATACATCTCAGAATTAGTATTAAAAATTAAAATCTCATGAAATTATTTCTATTTGTTCTGATTATAATACTAATTTTCCAGGAAGAAAAAGCATCTGCTCAGAATAGTGATTTTGGTATACGTTTTGGCGCTGAACTTTCAAAAAAACTGACTAAAAAGATTGAACTTCAATTTGAGGAAGAGGTGCGTTTAAACCAAAATGTCTCATCTTTCGACCGTTCATTGACCACTTTAGGTGGCAGTTACGCTCTAAACAAGACATTTAAGGCGGGGTTATTTTACACCTATATTTATGCCAACAATCAGGATGACGGTTATTATGAAAGCCGTCACCGCTTTGGAGGATGGATCCAGGCAGTTCAGAAAGTCAACCGTTTTAAAATTTCGCTAAGGGAAAAATTCCAGAATACCTACCGCGATGAAGATTTGGGGAATTATAAATACAATCCCAAAATGTATCTGAGATCAAAATTTAAAGTCTCTTACAATATCAAAAATTTACCGTTTAACCCATATCTATCGGCCGAAATGCACTATCAATTAAATAATCCTTATGGCAATGATATTGACAAATGGAGATATACTGCAGGAACAGAATATAGTATCAACAAAAAGTTTGCAATTGATCTGTTTTATAGGTTAGATAATGAATTGAACGTCAAAAATCCTGTTCGCACTTCGGTCTTAGGGACGATGCTGAAATACCAGTTTTAAAAATAACAACTCTGATTTTTGACTTTACAGCATTTTGAAAGAACTTAATCTGATATCCTTGGATTACACTCAAGAAAAAGCAAAAATGAGTAGGCAAAACCAAGAACTAATTATATATCAAATAATTAAAATTCCTCATTGTCATGATTTGGCATTTTGTTGCTTTCAGAGCTTAACCTTTGTACTTTATCCTTTGATTTCGTGCTATCAACCACCATTTCGGCTCAGATTTCAACATGTGGAAAAAGCAACTTCAGGTACATTAACCCACTTTCAGATTTAAAAATATTCTTTGCAAAATCAGTGATCTGATGATCCAACGAATTCACGAGAAAATCAGCTTCAACAAGCAATTGAAAATCAATTCCATCAACAGCTGTGAAAGTATGATGTTTGCTTATAATAAAGCAAACACGATCGATGGTTTCCGGATTGAAATCTAAAGATGTCAATATCTCATGTGCAACCGGCGGACCTTCAGTTTCCTGATAATGACTTGCAGATTTGCCATATTTTCTTTCAGCAACGTGGATACCATGGATCAAGCTGAAAAATTGGGGGATAAAAGTTATCAAAGAAAAGAGCAAGGCAGCGTCCATCTCCGTCCATCTCAATAAAAGTTAATCCAGACTATACGTTTTTTCCTTACCTTTATCTATCGATAAAGGCGCCCCACTTCCTCCGTACCAACTCCTGACCTTCCTCGCACCAACTTCGGGCTCCTTCCTCTGGTGACAATTTAATGGGTATTTAGTGTTTCATAGGCTGTATTTTCTGACCTGCATGAAACCTGTATCCGTGTTTAAATCCATTTTATTATGCAACATACCTTCCCCGGAATTCTGTGTTGATCCATACCATGTTATGAAGCAATGCTGTCAATTCAAGGATTCCCAATGTATTTTCATCAAATGATTCGGCGATTCCAGGTAATTGGGCATAAGCAAAGACTTTGAGAGAATGCTCAATTCTTTTAATATCGCCACTATTCTTCTGCATCATGGCCACTGCCACTTTTACGATTTTATTATCTATTTTGTCGTTGTGCCAATAATTCTTTTAAGCGGTACATTTCATCGCGCAAACGGGCAGCTTCAATAAAATCAAGCTCTTTTGCCGCTTTTTCCATCTCTTTTTTCGTTTTCAAAATCGTCTTTTCCAAGGCTTCCGTACTCATATATTGTACAACAGGATCGGCAGCCACATCAGTTCGTTCAGGCGGAACATATGCCCGACCCATAGCTGATTTATCAGGACGGTATTCCAGACCAATAATTTCGCGCGTTGCTTTTATAATTTGCGTAGGGGTTATTCCGTTCGCAAGATTATAGTTATTTTGTTTGATTCTGCGGTAATTGGCAGCATCTATCGTACGCTGCATCGAATCAGTAATTTTGTCAGCATACATGATTACGAGACCGTTCAGATTTCGCGCAGCGCGACCTGCTGTTTGCGTAAGCGATCGCTCAGAACGAAGGAAACCCTCTTTGTCGGCATCGAGTATAGCAACGAGCGAAACTTCAGGCAAATCGAGTCCTTCGCGTAAAAGGTTAATTCCAATCAAAACATCAAAAACACCTTTTCGCAAATCCTCCATGATCTCAACCCGTTCCATCGTATCAACATCGGAATGAATATAGCGGCATTTAATATCCATCCGGTCAAAATATTTCGCCAACTCTTCAGCCATGCGTTTTGTGAGTGTGGTTACGAGTACGCGTTCGTCCTTACTGACCCGAATATGAATCTCTTCCATCAGATCATCAATCTGATTAATCCGGGGCCTTATTTCAATCTGCGGATCCAGCAAACCGGTTGGCCGAATAATCTGCTCAACCACAACACCTTCGCTCTTTTGCAATTCATAATCGGCAGGTGTTGCACTTACGAAGACAATTTGCCGGGCCACATCCTCAAACTCTTCAAACTTTAACGGACGATTGTCTATCGCAGCAGGAAGCCTGAAACCATAATCGACCAGTGTGACTTTTCGGGATCTGTCGCCACCATACATTGCATGAATCTGAGGCATTGTAACGTGGCTTTCGTCGATCACCATCAGGTAATCTTCGGGAAAATAATCGAGCAAACAGAATGGACGTGAGCCGGGCTCCCTTCTATCAAAATAGCGCGAATAGTTTTCGATGCCGGGACAATAACCAAGTTCGCGAATCATCTCGAGGTCGTAGGTTACGCGATCCTCAATTCTTTTCGCTTCAACAAATTTTCCAGTTTTCTTAAAAAACTCAACATGCTCAACAAGATCATCCTGTATTTTCCGGATGGCCAATTGAATACTTTCCTTTGTTGTCACAAAAATAGTGGCAGGATAAATTGTGCAGTTATTTACCGATTCAATCGCATAACCGCTGTCAGGACTGAAGATCGAAATTTCTTCAACCTCATCCCCGAAAAATACAATCCTGATCCCCTCATCAGCATAAGCAGGAAAAATATCCACCGTATCTCCCTTTACCCTGAAATTCCCTCTTTGAAACAGAATTTCACTTCGCGAATACATCGAATCGACCAGTTTGCGCAGGAACACATTACGGCTTACGATTTCTCCTACTTTTAACGATATCACATTTGCATGAAAATCCTGCGGATTCCCAATTCCATATAAACATGATACAGAAGAAACTACAACAACATCGCGCCTACCTGAAAGTAACGCAGAGGTCGTGCTCAGCCGAAGTTTTTCGATCTCTTTATTTATCGATAAATCTTTCTCAATAAATGTGTCGGATGATGGGATATAAGCTTCGGGCTGGTAATAATCGTAATAAGAAACGAAATACTGCACCGCATTTTCGGGAAAAAATTGCTTCATTTCGCCATAAAGCTGAGCAGCCAAAGTCTTGTTATGGCTTAAAATTAAGGTTGGCCGCTGAACCCGCTCAATGACATTCGCCATTGTGAAAGTTTTGCCCGAACCCGTCACTCCCAGCAGAGTCTGGTATGGAACGCCGGTAACAAGCCCGTCAACAAGCTGTTTAATTGCTTCAGGCTGATCACCTGTAGGCTGATAATCTGATACTACTTTGAAATCCATAATCGCGGAAACTTAACCGAATGACGAAATTAGTAATAAATGTGATGCGTTGATGATGAAAGAATATGGTTCGCAAAAATGGGGAAAATAAAATTAGAAAATTTA